>NZ_JAWLFS010000281.1:0-3545 GCF_041685465.1 Rhodosalinus sp.
GTGCTCTGGGTCTGCGACCCGATGCACGGCAACACGGTCAAATCCGAGAGCGGCTACAAGACCCGGCCCTTCGACGCGGTGCTGCGCGAGGTGCGCGAGTTCTTCGCGGTCCACGCGGCCGAGGGCACGATCCCCGGCGGCGTGCATTTCGAGATGACGGGACAGGACGTGACCGAATGCACCGGCGGCGTCCGCGCGGTGACCGAGGCGGACCTGCACTCGCGCTATCACACCGCCTGCGATCCGCGCCTCAACGCGAGCCAGGCGCTGGAGCTCGCCTTCCTCGTCTCCGAAGAACTGGCGCAACGCCGCGACCCCGCGCACCGTCAGGCGGTCTGAGCCACGGTCGATGGGGGCGCAAGGGCCTTGCAAGGCCCTTGCGCCCGGCCTCACCCGTCGCGCTCCGATTTCACGAGGCGCAGCTGCGGCCGTCCGCGGGCGCGGGGCGCGTCGTAGGGCGCGGCCGGCTCGGCGAGGCCCGCCGCGAGCGGTGCGTCCCGCCGCGCGACAGGGATCGGGCGCAGATCGGTTTCCTCGACCGTGAGCCGGCGTGGTGTCCGCCCGAGCCGTCCCTCGGTTTCGAGGCATCCCAGCAGGCGGCTGCGCCGCCCCTCCCGGTCGAGAAGCGGCAGGAGGAGGAGCCGGCCCTCGAGCCCGGGGCGGCCGATACCGCGTGCCGCGCCGACCGTGAGGATCGCCGCCGCCGGGTCGTCGCAGACCGCGGCCAGCGCCGCACCGAGGGCGGCCCGGCTTTCGGGCGCGAAGAGCGCCGAGAGCGGCGCGCCCCGCATTTCCGTGCCGGCGAGATCGCAGAGATGGCGCCCGGCGATCCGGAGCCGCCCCTGGCGCGGCGCGATGCGCTCGAGGATGAAGGCATATTCGAGCGCATCCTCCATGCCGCGCGGGTCCAGCTCGGCCCGCGCGGGGGCGGGGCGACCGGCGCGCAGCGCCTCCCAGTAGCTTTCCACCAGCCCCGGCGCGCGGAAGCGGCGCGCTGCCCTGAAACCTGCCATCGTGATCACCCTGCTGTCGGCGGGCCGGGGGCGTGCGAGCCGGCCCTCTGCGCGGTTCTGGCTGCCGTGGCGCTCTTGCATCCGTTCCTCCCGGCGCGGCCCCGGCGCCGCGCAACATTGCGTTCAGACTGGTTACCCGGAGCTTAACTTCGCACGGTTTTCGGGGAATTGGAGGGGAAATCGGAACGTCTGGTTAACCGGGGTTGCCCCCGGCGGCGCGGTTGGCGTAGCTGGCGCCGCCAGACACGGGAGGACGGCGCGTGATCCGCTCCATGACGGGGATCGCCACCGGGCGCGGGGCCGGAGAGGGCCACAGGTGGACCTGGGAGCTGCGCGCGGTGAACGCGCGAGGGCTCGACCTTCGGCTGCGGCTGCCCGAGGGCGTGCCGGGCCTCGAGGCGGCGCTGCGCAGGCGTCTCGGCGCGGTGCTCACGCGGGGCAGCGTCACGCTCTCGCTTCGTCTCGCGCGCGATGCAGAGGCCGCGGGGCCGGCGATCGACGCCGCGCGGCTCGACGCGGCGCTTCGCGCCGTGGCCGAGGTCGAGGCGCGCGCGGCCGCGGCGGGCGTCCCGCTCGCACCGGTGCGCGCCACCGATCTGCTCACCGATCTGCTCGCCGGCGGGGGCGTTCCGAGCGAGGCGGCACCCGGGGCCGACCCGGCGGCGCTGCGCGAGGCGCTTCTGGCCGACGTGGAGCCGGTGCTCGCCGCGTTCCTCGCGAGCCGCGAAGCCGAGGGCGCGGCGCTGGAGACGGCGCTCCGCCGCGAGATCGGCACGATCGAGCGGCTGGCCGGCGCGGCGCGGGCGGCCGCCGGGGACCGCGAGGCCGCCACCGCGGAGGCGCTGCGCGGCGCGCTCGCGCGGGTGCGGGCGGCGGTCGAGGTGGACGAGGACCGCCTCGCGCAGGAGCTTGCGCTGATCGCGGTGAAGGGCGACATCGCCGAGGAGCTCGACCGGCTCGCCGCGCATGTCGCGCAGGCGCGCGCGTTCCTCGCAGAGGGCGGCGCCGTCGGCCGGCGGCTCGACTTCCTGACGCAGGAGGTCAACCGCGAAGCGAATACCCTCTGCTCGAAATCCGGCGACACCGCGCTCACGCGGCTCGGCCTCGAGATGAAGGCCGCGGTGGACCGGATGCGCGAGCAGGTGCAGAACGTGGAGTGACGACATGGCGACGCGGCGCGGCCTTCTGATCATACTCTCCTCGCCCTCGGGCGCGGGGAAATCGACGCTGGCGCAACGCCTGCGCGCCTGGGACCCCTCGATCGTCTTTTCCGTCTCGGCGACCACCCGGCCGCCGCGCCCGGGCGAGGTGAACGGGCAGGACTATCACTTCCTCGACGAGGCCGCCTTCAAGGCGCAGGTCGCCGCCGGCGAGATGCTGGAGCACGCGCATGTCTTCGGCCATTTCTACGGCTCGCCCCGCGCGGCGGTGGAGGAGGCGATCGATTCGGGGCGCGACGTGCTCTTCGACATCGACTGGCAGGGCGCGCAGCAGATCCGCAACTCCGCGCTCGGGCTGCACACGCTGTCGATCTTCCTGCTGCCGCCCTCGATCCTCGAGCTGCGCCGCCGGCTCGAGACGCGCGCCAAGGACACGCCCGAGACGATCGCCCGGCGCATGCAGAAGAGCTGGGACGAGATCAGCCACTGGGACGGCTACGACTTCGTCCTCGTCAACGACGATCTTGACGCGACCGAGGAAAAGCTCCGCGTGATCGTCGCCGCCACCCGGCTGCGCCGGCTGCAGCAGCCGGGGCTCACCGACCACGTCCGCCACCTGCAGGCCGAATTCGAGGAGATGCCATGACCCTCTATGCGCTCGACGGGATCCGCCCCGAGATCGCGGACGACAGCTGGATCGCGCCCGACGCCAACGTGATCGGCCGCGTGATCGTGGAAGAGGCCGCCTCGGTCTGGTTCGGCTGCACGCTGCGCGGCGACAACGAGCCGATCACCGTGGGCGCGGGCGCCAACGTGCAGGAGAACTGCGTCGCCCATACCGACATGGGCTATCCGCTGACCATCGGGGCGGGCTGCACCATCGGGCACAAGGTGATGCTGCACGGCTGCACGATCGGGGAGAATTCGCTGATCGGCATGGGCGCGATCGTGCTGAACGGGGCGCGGATCGGGAAGAACTGCCTGATCGGCGCGGGCGCGCTGATCACCGAGGGCAAGGAGATCCCCGACGGCAGCCTCGTGATGGGCGCGCCGGGCAAGGTGGTGCGCGCCCTCGACGAGGCGGCGATCGCGGGCCTGCGCGCCTCCGCCGCGAGCTACCAGGCGAACATGCGGCGGTTCCGGGCGGGGCTCGCGCCGCTCTGAGCGGCTGACCGGGCAAAGGGGGGCGGGGGGGGGGGGGGGGGGGGGGGGGGGGGGGGGGGGGGGGGGGGGGGGCCCGCCCCCCCCCCTCGGCGGCTCGCGCCGCCTCACCCCCCGAGGATATTTGGACCAAGAAGAAGGGCCGGGGCACGCCCCGGTGCGTGACGCGATGGCAGAGCAGAAACCCAGCCTGATGCGGCCCCATGCGGTG
>NZ_JAWLFS010000282.1:0-3541 GCF_041685465.1 Rhodosalinus sp.
CGCTCGGGAATATCCACGAGCTCGCCGCGCGGGATGCGGCGCTCGGCGTCGTACATCGGCAGCGCGCAGGTCTCGGCCGCGCGGGTGATGCCGTCCCGGCAGGTGACCTCAAGCAGCGATCCGGGGCCGAGCTCCGGGTCGTCGAGCCGCACGATCGCCACGCCGCATTGCTGGTAGGGCGACCAGGCGGTGGAACAGACGCGCCCGGCCGGCATGTCCGCGCGGCCGAGCACCGGGCCGAGGCGCGCGACGCCCTCCGGCACGCGCAGCCCCCACGTCCGGCACCGACGGTCGGCGCGCTCGAGCGCGGCCTTGCCCACGTAGTCGTCCTTCCTGAGGCTCACCATCGCGCCCAGACCGGCCGCGAAGGGCGTCACGCTGCCGTCGAAATCCGCGCCCGCGTTCAGGAGCCCCGCCTCGATGCGGCGCGCCCCGCCGATGGCGACCGGCGTCAGCCCGTAAGGGGCGCCCGCCTCGAGAAGCCGCGCGCCGACAGCCTGCGCGTCGATCTCGGGGCCGAGGTAGATCTCCCAGCCGAGCTCGTTGGTGAAGCCGGTGCGCGTGATCACCACCTCCTGCCCGGCGATGTGGACCCGCGCGGCGTCGAAATAGCCGAAGGGCTCCGGAAAGGCCCCGTCCACCGCCGCCGCGAGCACGCGCAGGGACTCCGGTCCCTGCACCTGGCTGATCCAGACCTCGGGGTCGACAACCGCCACGTCGAGGCCCTGCGCATGTGCGCGCAGCCAGTGCGTCAGGTCGCCGTCGGCCTGCCCGTACCAGAAGCGATCCTCGGCGAGGCGCACGAGCACGCCGTCGAGGATCATGCCGCCGTCCGCGTAGCAGGCGATCTGGTAGCTGCACCGCCCGACGCGTGTCTTGGCGACATCGCGGGTGAAGACGCGGTTCAGAAGTCGCTCCGCGTCGGGGCCGCGCACCTCGATCGGCAACTCGCCCGTGTGGCGCAGGATCGCGTGGCGGCGCAGGCGCCAGTAGGCCTCGTCCGGCGGAATGGCCCCCATCGCCACGGCCGTGAGGCGGCGATTGTAGAGCGTGTATTCCGGCGCATGGGCCAATTCCTGGTGCACCAGCGGATGCGTCGCCATCGTGCCGGCGAACTCGCTCCGGTGTTGCCCGTCGCCCGTTCGCGGCAGAACCGCGAAGCGCAGATCGTCCGTGAAGTCCCGCATGGCTCCTCCTCCTGCGTTCGGTGGCGATCCGACCGGTGCGCCGGCGTCGTCGCGCTGACGACCCGGTATGCCGGACGACAACGGAAAGTCCTTGGCAAGGGTTCCGTCTGCCGTGGCGTGATCCTGCCCCCGATCCCCGCCGGGCGCGTGCCCAAGTGCGTCTCTTCTTCGTGCACGGACGACATTCCCGCCGCTTCGAGCAGGCGGTGGCCACGCGCGGTCGCCGCGGCGCAGTCCGGAGGTGGACGTCGGCCGAGGCGCGCGCGAGCACGGCCCCGAATGGCGGGACGGCGCTCCCTGCCGCGGTTCTCCCTGCCGGTGCGGGTGCAGGCCCGTCTTTTCAAGCGGCAAGACCGCTGTGGCCGGGCGTCGTGCAAGGCCCTTCCAAGGGCCTTGCAAGCGCCTTCACAAGGCGCTTGCGCCCTACTCCGCCGCCTGCGCAGTCGAGAGCATCTCCCACACGCGACGGGGGGTGAAGGGCATGTCGGCCTGCCGCACGCCCCGATCCCAGAGCGCGTCCTGCACCGCGTTCGCCACCGCGGCGAGCGCGCCGACGGTGCCCGCCTCGCCGCAGCCCTTCATGCCCATGAGGTTCATCACCGAGGGCACCGGCTCCGAGTGGAAGCGATACATCGGCAGGTCGGTGGAGCGCGGCATGGCGTAGTCCATGAAGGTCGCCGTCAGGAGCTGCCCCTCCCCGTCGAAGACCGTGTTCTCGATCAGCGCCTGCCCGATGCCCTGCGCGACGCCGCCGTGCACCTGCCCCTCGGCGAGCAGCGGGTTGATGAGGTTGCCGAAATCGTCGACCACCGTGTAGCGCAGCACGCGCACCTCGCCGGTCTCGGGGTCCGCCTCCACCTCGGCGACATGCGCGCCGTTGGGATAGGATCGCCCCGGCAGCGTCGTGCGTGCCTCGTGGGTCAAGAGATCCTCCCGCCCGTCGGCGCGCGCCATCGCGGCGGCCTCCAGAAGCGTCGGCGTCAGGTTGGACCCCGGCGCGCGGAAGGTCTCGTCGTCGAAGCTCACCTCCGCCTCGGCCACGCCCATCTTCCCGGCGAGGTAGGGGCGGAACGCTGCCACCATCTTCTCGACCGTGGCGAGCGTCGCGGTGTTCTGCACCGTCACCGAACGCGAGCCGCCGGTGCCGCCGCCCTGCCTGATGAGGTCCGAGTCGCCCTGCACCACTCGGATCTTGTCCGCCGGAATGCCCGTCTGGTCCGAGAGGAACTGCGCGTAGACCGTCTCGTGGCCCTGCCCGTTCGACTGCGTGCCGACGTAGATCGCCGCCGTCCCGTCGGCGTGAAACTCGACCCGCGCGCTTTCCGACGGATCGCCCAGGATGCTCTCGATGTAATAGCAGAGCCCGAGCCCCCGGAGCTTGCCGGCCGCCGCGCTCCCGGCCCGGCGCGCGGCGAAGCCGGCGCGGTCGGCCTCGCGCTCGACCCGGTCGAGGAGGCGCCCGAAATCGCCCACGTCGTAACTCTCGCCCGCGACGGTGGTGTAGGGAAATTGCTCGGGCCGGATGAAGTTCCTGCGCCGCAGCTCCCAGGGATCCGCGCCGAGCTCGCGCGCCGCGCGGTCCATCATGCGCTCGATCACGTAGATCGCCTCGGGCCGGCCGGCGCCGCGGTAGGCGTCCACCTGCGTGGTATTGGTGTAGAAGCCCTCCGACCGGAGCCAGGCCACCGGGATGTCGTAGACCCCCGTGAACACCTTCGAGAAGAGCGTGCTCTGCATGAACTGCCCGAAGTTGGAGTTGTAGGCCCCGAGGTTCGAGCGGTTGTGCACCCGGTAGGCGAGGATGCGGTGATCGGCATCGAAGGCGAGCTCGGCGTGCGAGGTCAGGTCGCGCGCCCCGTGGTCCGAGAGCATCGCCTCGGTGCGCTCCGACATCCAGCGCACGGGCCGGCCGAGCACGCGCGCGGCATGGGCGACGACCGCGTACTCCGGGTAGGGCGCGCCCTTCATGCCGAAGCCGCCGCCCACGTCCGGGTTGGTGACCTGCACCGCGTCCTCGGGCAGCTTCAGCGCCTTCACCAGCGCCGATTTCTGCCCCCAGACGCCCTGCCCGTTGATGGCGACGTGCAGCCGCGCGCCGTCCCATTCGGCGTAGCAGCCCCGCGGCTCGAGCGAATTGGTGATCACGCGGTTGTCGTGGATATCGAGCGAGACGGTATGCGCCGCGCGGGCGAAGGCCGCCTCGGTCGCCTCTTCGTCGCCGATGCCCCAGTCGAAGGCGCGATTCTCCGGCGCGCTCGCGTGCAGCGTCTCGCCGCCCGGGGCGATGTCGAGCTTCACGGGCCGGTCCTCGTAGTCGGGCACGACCAGCTCGGCCGCATCGCGCGCCTGCTGCA
>NZ_JAWLFS010000283.1:0-3516 GCF_041685465.1 Rhodosalinus sp.
CTCGAGGCCGACCTGCCGCGCTTCGTGGACCTCTCCAAGGAGTTCCGCGGCAAGGCCGCGATGGAGGCGACCGGCATCCGCTCGAAATGCGTGACCGTGCTGATCGACGGCCCGGCGGACGCCGACCCCTGGGGGCGCGAGGCGCTCTATGCGGGCGAGACGCGGGTGGGACGGCTGACCTCCGGCGGCTACTCCGTCGCCTTCGGCACGTCCATCGGCATGGGCTACGTCGCGCCCGAACACGCCGCGCCGGGCACCAAGCTCAAGGTGAAGATGCTCGACCGGCTCTGGGACGCCGAGGTGCAGCCCGACAGCCCCCATGACCCCGAAAACGCGCGCATTCGCGCCGACGGGTGAGCGGCGGCGCGCGCGGGCCGCGCGCCTGGTTTCTCTCGGGGGGGGGGGCGCTGCCCCCACACCCCCGGAGTATTTGAGCCAAGATGATGGGGGCGCTCAGGCGCGGATGCGCCAGCCGGTGCGGAAGATCCACCAGACAGCAAAGAGGCAGAGCGCGAGGAAGCCCGCGATGGCCAGCAGGCTGACGCCCACGGGCACGTCGGCCATGCCGTAGAAGGACCAGCGGAATCCCGAGACGAGATACACCACCGGGTTGAAGAGCGCGACCGTCTGCCAGGCCTGGGGCAGCATCGAGATCGAGTAGAAGGCGCCGCCGAGGAAGACCAGCGGCGTGACGATCAGGAGCGGCACGAGCTGGAGCTGCTCGAAGTTCTTCGCCCAGATGCCGATGATGAACCCCATGAGCGCGAAGCTCACGCAGGTGAGCACGAGAAAGAGTGCCATCGGCACCGGGTGCGCGATGCGCAGCTCCACGAAGAAGCTCGCCGTGACCATGATGACCACGCCGATGAAGAGCGCCTTGGTCGCCGCCGCGCCGACGTAGCCCGCCACCACCTCGAGAAAGCTCACCGGCGCCGAGAGCACCTCGTAGATGGTGCCGATGAACTTCGGGAAGTAGATGCCGAAGCTCGCGTTGGTGATCGCCTGCGTCATCACGGTGAGCATGATGAGCCCCGGCACGATGAAGGCGCCGTAGCTCACGCCCTCCACCTCGTCGATGCGCGAGCCGATGGCGGCGCCGAAGACCACGAAATAGAGCGAGGTCGAGATGACGGGCGAGATGAAGCTCTGCGCCAGCGTGCGGAAGAAGCGCCCCATCTCGTAGCGGTAGATGGCCCAGATCGCGCCCGCGTTCATGCGGCGTCCTCCTGCACGAGGCCGACGAAGATCTCCTCGAGGCTCGACTGCCGGGTGGAGAGATCACGCAGCGCCAGGCCGGCCGCCTGAAGGTCGGCGAGAAGCCGCGTGATGCCCGTGCGTTCCGACCGCCGGTCGTAGGTGTAGACGAGCGCGGTGCCCCCCTCGGAGAGCGCCAGGCCATAGCCCGCGAGCGCCTCGGGCACCGCGTTCAGCGGCTCGTGCAGCTCGATCGTGAGCTCCTTGCGGCCCATCCGGTCCATGAGCGCGCCGGTCTCCTCGACCAGCAGAAGCTCGCCGCGGCTGATGACGCCCACCCGGTCGGCGAGCGCCTCGGCCTCCTCGATGTAGTGGGTGGTCAGGATGATGGTGACCCCCTCGGACTTGAGCCGCTCGACCACCTCCCACATCGAGCGGCGCAGCTCCACGTCGACGCCCGCCGTCGGCTCGTCGAGGAAAAGCACCCGCGGCTCGTGCGCGAGGGCCTTGGCGATCATCACGCGCCGCTTCATGCCGCCGGAGAGCGCGCGGCTCTGGGCGTCGCGCTTCTCCCAGAGGGAAAGCTGGCGCAGCACGCTTTCGAGATGCGCGTCGTCGCGCTGCAATCCGAAGAGCCCGCGCGAGAAGCGCATGCCCTCCCAGACCCGCTGAAAGGGTTCGAGCGCGATCTCCTGCGGGACGAGGCCGATCAGGCGGCGCGCCGCGCGGAAGTCGCGCTGGATGTCGTGGCCCGCCACCTGCACGCGCCCGCTGCTCGGCTCGGTCAGGCCGCAGACCGTCGAGATGAGCGTCGTCTTGCCCGCACCGTTCGGTCCCAGAAGCGCGAGGATCTCGCCCGGCTGGACCTCGAGCGACACGCCGGAGAGCGCCTCGACGCCGCCCTCGAAGGTCTTGCGCAGATCCGAGATCTCGAGAATGGGGGACATGGCGCCTCGCTTGCTGACCGATGGCAGTGTAGTCCGTGCCCCGGGGCGAACAAGGGCGCCCGCAGGCTGGTGCCGCGCGCACCGGGGTGCTAGCGACATGCGGAAAGGAGTGCGCGCCGTGACTTCGTCCGACGGTCCTGTCGCCATGAACGACGCCGCCCGCGGGATCGGCTTCATCCTGCTGGGGATCCTGGCGATTTCGCTGAACGACATGCTGATCAAGCTGCTCTCGGGCGGCTATCCGCTGCACCAGATGGTCTTCGTGCGCTCCTGCATCGGGCTCTGCTTCAGCTTCCTGTTCCTGCGGCTGGAGGGCGGGGTCGCCCTTCTGCGGGTGGACCGGCCGGCGCTGCACCTGCTGCGCGGCGCGCTCGTGGTCGTGGCGAACATGACGTTCTTCGCCGCGCTCGCGGTGCTGCCGCTGGCCGAGGCGACGGCGCTTTTCTTCGCGGCCCCGCTTTTCATCACGCTGCTCTCGATCCCGCTCCTGGGCGAACGGGTGGGGCCGTGGCGGCTCGGCGCGGTCGTCGCGGGCTTCGCGGGCGTTCTCGTGATGCTGCGCCCGTGGCAGGGGGCGCTCGACACGCCGCGCCTCGTGCTCGTGCTGCCGGTGGTGGCGGCGCTGACCTATGCGCTGATGCAGCTTCTGACCCGCAGGCTCGGCGTGACGGCGAAGGCCTCGGCGATGGCCATCTACATCCAGGGCACGTTTCTCGTCGTCGCGACGGGCTTTTTCCTCGTGGCCGGCGACGGGCGCTTCGCGGAGGGGGCGGAGAACGAGAGCCTTGTCTTTCTCCTGCGCGCCTGGGTCCGGCCCGAGGGCGGCGACGTCTGGCTCTTCCTCGCGCTCGGGGGATGCTCTGCGGTGATCGGCTATTCGCTCTCGGCCGCCTACCGGGCGGCGGACGTGGCGACCGTCGCGCCCTTCGAATACGCGGCGCTGCCGCTCGCCGTGCTCTGGGGCTGGCTCGTCTTCGGCGAATGGCCGAGCGGGCCGGTCTGGGCGGGCATCGCGCTGATCGGGGGGGCGGGGCTCTTCGTCTTCCTGCGCGAGCGGCGCAAGAACCGACCGCTCGTGTCGCGCACGAAGGTGCGGCGGCGCTACTGAGCGCCGAGGCGCACGGCGCGCACCCACCAGCCGGGGCGCGCAAGGCTCCCGGCCGCGCGGGCCGCGGCCGCCGCGTCGACGAAGAGGCCGAAGCAGGTCGCCCCCGATCCCGACATCCGCGCGAGGCGGCAGCCCGGCGCCCGCGCGAGCGCGGCGAGCGCGGCGTCGATCTCGGGCGCAAGGGCGCGGGCGGGCGGCTCCAGGTCGTTGCGCTGCACCGCCAGCCAGTCGATGAGCGCGGCCGCGCCGTCGAACGCGGGCAAGGGA
>NZ_JAWLFS010000284.1:0-3510 GCF_041685465.1 Rhodosalinus sp.
GAGCGCAGGGTCTGCAGCACGGACAGCACGCCGACCGGCAGCAGCGCGAGCGTCAGGGCCGCCGCGACGATCGTCAGGAGCGAGCGTCGCGGCCAGCGGTGCGTCAGCCGCGTGTCGGCCCGCGTTTCTGCTCCGTCCGGACCGCTCACCCCGAGCTGGGATTCTCGGCGATGACGGCGAGCGTGGACTGATCCGTCATCTCGAGCGATTCGCTCGCGTTGACGCCGAGCAGTTCGGCGAGACGCTTGCGCCCGCGGTTCGCCCGGCTCTTCACCGTGCCCACGGCGCAGCCGCACATCTCGGCCGCGTCTTCATAGGAGAACCCCTGCGCGCCGACGAGAATCAGCACCTCGCGCTGCTCGTCGGGCAGCTTTTCGAAGGCGGCGCGGAAATCGGCCATGGCGAGGCGCCCGTCGTGATCCGGCTTCGCGGCAATGCGGCCTGCAAGCGCGCCGTCGGTGTCTGCGACCTCGCGCCGCGCGCGGCGGCGGTCCGAGTAGAAGGTGTTGCGCAGGATCGTGAACAGCCAGGCGCGCATGTTGGTGCCGGGCTCGAACTTGTCGATGTTCGTCCACGCCTTCACGACCGTGTCCTGAACAAGGTCGTCCGCGCGATTGATGTCCCGCGTCAGCGACAGCGCGAAGAGCCGCATCGGCTTGAGGTGCTCGGCGATCTCGTCGCGGGGGTCGCGGGGAGGCGTGCGCCCCTGCCCCGCTTCCTTGCGCGCTGCGGCCGTGGTCATTGATCACCCTCCTGGTTCCGCAACTGTTCCAGCAGCGCGCGGAAGCGGTCGGGCATTTCGTCCTCCACGAGGTCGTCGTAGACCCGGCGGAGGTTTTCGTCGATCAGCGAGGACGCACCGTTTTCGCGGGGGTCGGGCGCCTCGGTGCTTGGCGGGCTCTTCGGAGGTCGTTTTGAGCCGGACACTCTGTCGTCCGTTACCTGCATGTCGGTTTCACTTTCGCCTGTGTTTGTATCATTGCCCAAGTCCGACGCAACGTGTGTCTGGCCCCGGGGTTCCGAAAATTCTTCGGTTGCGCGGCTCAGCCGCGCGGCGGGCGCCGCAGGACATGTGCGATCAGCGTGATCACGAAGAGCACGATAAAGATCGCGAAGAGCACCTGCGCGATCCCGGCAGAGGTGGCGGCGATGCCCCCGAAGCCGAAGAGCCCGGCCACGAGCGCGATGACGAGAAAGACGGCGGCCCAGTATAGCATGACGCGGTCCTTTCGGCCTTGTCCGCGGTTGCCCATCAAACAGCGGGCGCCGGGACAGGGTTCCGGACCGACGTGCCGTCAGGCCCGCGCGACCCGGTCCAGCGCGGCGTGCAATGCGGGCGTCGTGAAGGGCACCTCGAGCGGGACGATGCGCAGGCCGGTCACCGGCGTCTCGACATGTTTGCCGGTGGCGAGCCAGATCACGCCCGCCCCGCGCACCATCAGATCGTTCCGGAGGTCCGGCCGCGCGAGCTCCGCGGGCGGAACGGAGGTCACGACCACGGCCACCCCGTCGAGCGCGGCGAGGATCTGTGCAAGCTCCCCGGACCGCGGGCACAGCGTGACACGCGCCGCCGGATCCCATTCGGCGATGCCGGCCGAGATGTCCTCGGCCACGACAGGGGCTTCGGTGCAGACGATGTAGTCACGCTGTGTTTCAGGGCGGTTCTGGGTCATGACGCGGGCTGCTCTGGTCAGTTATCGCGAGCGGAGTATGGAACGCGGCGGGCGGCCGTGCATTTAAATCCGACATATCGCGGAAGGACGCAATGACGACGGACTGCATCGACTGCCCGCTGCGCCGGTTGGAACATTTCCACGATTTTTCGCGCGACGAGCTACGGTTCATGCGACGGTTCAAGACGGGCGAACTGCAGGTGGAATCAGGGACGACGGTCCTGCTGGAAGGGTCGAAGGCCCCCCAGCTCTACACCGTGCTGCACGGCATGGGCGTGCGCAGCAAGGCGGTGGACGGCGGAGGCCGCCAGGTCCTCAACTTCGCGCTGCCGGGCGATTTCCTCGGTCTGCAGGCGGCGATGATGGAGGCGATGACCTATTCGGTCGAGGCGATCACGCCGATGGTCCTCTGCGCCTTCCGCCGGTCCGACATCTGGGGTCTCTACAAGCGGTTCCCCGAACGGGCCTTCGACCTCACCTGGGTCGGCGCGCTGGAGGAGCGCTTTCTCGGCGAGGCGCTCACCTCGCTCGGCCAGCGCCCCGCGCGCGAGCGGACGGGCTGGGCGCTTCTGACGCTCTACCGCCGGCTGCAAGCGCTCGGCCTCGAGACGGAGGGGCGGGGCGTGCCCTTTCCCTTCCGCCAGCAGGACCTCGCCGATGCGCTGGGCCTGTCGCTCGTGCATACCAACAAGACGCTCGCGCGGCTGCGGGGCGCGCAACTGGTGAGCTGGGCCGGGGGGCGCCTGCGCATTCCCGACACCGACAGGCTCGCGGCGGAGTGCGGCGCGGATCCGGACGGGCCGCCGCGGCGCCCGCTGATCTGAGGACGTGACGTCGCGGCACGTGCGGCCCTTGCAATCGGGACGGGGAGGAGGCACGCGTGGTGCGTTCACCCCCAGGAGCGAGGAGACGCGCCGTGCTCAGAAACGACCTGCTCGAGGAGTGGGACCGCGACAACTTCCTGCACCCCTCCACCCATCTCGCGGAATTCGCGCGCGGCAACGCGCCCCAGCGCGTCATCCGCAGCGGCGCGGGCAGCCATATCGAGGACCGCGACGGCACCCGCCTTCTGGATGCCTTCGCCGGGCTCTACTGCGTGAACGTGGGCTACGGCCGCCCCGAGATCGCCGAGGCCATCGCGGAACAGGCGCGCGAGCTCGCCTATTACCACGCCTACGTCGGCCACGGCACCGAGGCGAGCATCCAGCTCTCGAAGATGATCCTCGACCGCGCGCCGGATCACATGAGCAAGGTCTATTTCGGGCTGTCGGGCTCCGACGCGAACGAGACCAACGTCAAGCTGATCTGGTATTACAACAACATCCTCGGCCGGCCGGAGAAGAAGAAGATCATCTCCCGCTGGCGCGGCTACCACGGCTCGGGGCTGATGACGGGCTCGCTCACCGGGCTGGAGCTCTTCCACAAGGCCTTCGACCTGCCGCTCGCGCCGGTGCTGCACACCGAGGCGCCCTATTACTTCCGGCGCGCCGATGTCTCGATGAGCGAAGAGCAGTTCGTCGCGCATTGCGCCGCCGAGCTCGAGGCGCTGATCGAGCGCGAGGGCGCCGACACCATCGCCGCCTTCTGGGCCGAGCCGATGCTCGGCACGGGCGGCATCGTGCCGCCGCCCAAGGGCTACTGGGAGGCGATCCAGCCGATCCTGAAGAAGCACGACATCCTGCTCGTCGCCGACGAGGTGGTGACCGGCTTCGGGCGGCTCGGCACGATGTTCGGCTCGGAGCACTACGGGCTCGAGCCCGACCTCATCACCATCGCCAAGGGGCTGACCTCGGCCTACGCGCCGCTGTCGGGCTCCATCGTCTCCGAGAAGATCTGG
>NZ_JAWLFS010000285.1:0-3478 GCF_041685465.1 Rhodosalinus sp.
GCGCTCCGGGCGAAGGCGGGGCCGGGGGCGCTCTTCCTCGTCTCCGACGCCATGGCCCTCGCGGGGGCGGAGGCGGAGAGCTTCGCCCTCGGCGGGCGGACCGTGCGCCGGGACGGCGGGCGGCTGACGCTCGCCGACGGCACGCTCGCCGGCGCGGATCTGGATCTCGCCCGGGCGGTGCGCGTGATGGTGGCCGCCGGCGCGGCGCCGGAGACCGCGCTCGCCATGGCGACCTCGGTGCCCGCGCGCGTCGCCGGGCTGGAGGCGGGCCGCCTCGTCCCCGGCGCGCCGGCCGATCTGGTGCACCTCGACGCGGATTTCGCGCTTCGCGGTGTCTGGCGCGGCGGCGTGCCCGTCGCCGCCTAGCGCAGGAGCACGAGTTCGCCCTCCGAGATCTCGATGCGCGCGAAACGGTTCAGGTAGCTCATGCCGAGGAGCGATTCGGGCATCTCGCCGCTGTTGACCCAGGCGCGGAAGCCGGGCTCGGCCAGCGGCCCGTCGCCGAGCCGCTCCAGCCGCACGGGCGCGGTCGCCACCTCGCCGTTGGCCGTCATCGCCCGGCCGAAATACGCGAGGCTCTCGGTGTCGATGCCCGCGCGTTCGGCGGCCGCCTGCGTCAGCACCACCTGGCTCGCGCCGGTATCCACCACGAAGCGGGTGGGCGTGCCGTTGACCTCCAGCGTCATGTAATAATGCCCGTCCGCCGCACGCGGCACGGTGATCCGCCCCTCCTCCACGGCGAGCGACTGCTGCGGCGCGACCGTCTGGCGGATGTCGCCCCAGAGACCGACGGCCGCGATCACGCCGAGGAAGATCAGCCCCCAGACCGCGGCATACTGCGCCATGCGCCCGAAGCCCCCGCGCGTCTGCACGAAAAGCCAGAAGGCGATGCCCGTTCCGAGCAGCACGAGATAGGTGATCTGGGCGATCTGGTCGCCGGTCATGCGCGTCCCCTCCGTCGCTTCCTATCTAGGGGCGGCGCGCGCGGGTTTCACGCCCCGAGCACCCCGATCTCGCGCACCCCGTCGATCACGAACTGAACCGAAAGTGCGGCGAGCAGCATGCCGAGAAGCCGGGTGACCACGTTGACGCCGACCCGCCCGAGCGCGCGCTCGATCAGCGGCGCGGCGAGGAAGAGCACGAAGGCGAGCGCGACCACCGCCACCATCACGCCGCAGACCGCCGCCAGCCCGGCGAGCCCCGGCTGCGCGCCGGTGAGCAGGATCATCGAGGCGATCGCCCCCGGCCCGGCGATCAGCGGAATCGCCAGCGGAAAGACCGAGGGGTCGGGCCGGTCCTCCGCCGTCTGGTCCTCGCGGCGTTGCGTGCGCCGCTCGAAGAGCATGTCGAGCGCGGTGAGGAACAGCAGAATGCCGCCCGCGATGCGGAAGGCGGGCATCGAGATGCCGACGAACCCCAGCACGGCCTCGCCGAAGGCGGCGAAGAGGGCGAGGATGGCGACCGAGATCAGGCAGGCCCGCGCCGCGACCGCGCGGCGCTCCGCCGCCGGCTGCCCGGCGGTCAGCGCGACGAACATCGGCGTGAGCCCGACGGGGTCGACGACGACGAAGAGCGTCGTGAAGGCGGTGACGAGAAAGGCGATATCCACGGGAGCGCAGTCTCGCGCGGGGCGGGACGGGGCGCAAGCCGCTCAGGCGGTCTCTTCCGCCTCCAGCCGCTCCATCGCGCGGACCCAGAGCGCCTCGGCCCGTTCCAGCCCTTCCATGACCTCGGCATACTTGCGCTGCCAGACGCCGGCCTCGTCGGCGCGCTCGGGCTCGTAGAGCGCCGGGTCGGCGAGCTTCTTCGCGAGCTTCTCGCGCATCTCGGTGAGCTTCTCGACGCGCGCCTCGCAGCGCCGCGCCTCCGCCCGGAGTTCGGACAGCCGCTCCTTCGAGGGGCCGGGCTTCGGCTTCGCGGGCTTCCGGGACGCACTGCGCTCCGGCGCGGAGAGCTCGGCGCGGTAGCGGTCCAGATCGCCGTCGTAGGGCGCGACCGTCCCGCCCGAGACGAGCCAGAGCCGGTCGGCCACGAGGCTCAGCAGGTGGAAGTCGTGCGCCACGAGGATCACCGCGCCGGAATAGGCGGTCAGCGCCTCCACCAGCGCCTCGCGGCTCTCGATGTCGAGGTGGTTCGTCGGCTCGTCCAGGATCAGCAGGTGCGGCGCGTCGAGCGTGGCGATCAGCAGCGCGAGCCGCGCCTTCTGCCCGCCCGAGAGCCGCGCGACCTCCGTGTCGGCCTGCGCGGCGTGAAGCCCGAAGCCCGCGAGCCGCGCGCGGTGGCGCGGCGGCGCCTCCTCGGGCCGGAGCCGCGCCAGATGCGCCAGCGGCGTCTCGTCGGCGCGCAGCTCGTCGAGCTGGTGCTGCGCGAAATAGCCGATGCGCAGCTTCGGCGCCGCGATGCGTCGTCCCTCCATGAGTTCGAGGCGTTCGGCGAGCACCTTGGCGAGCGTGGACTTGCCCTGACCGTTGCGGCCGAGAAGCGCGATGCGGTCGTCCTGATCGATACGCAGGTCGAGGCGCTTCAGCACCGCGCGCCCGTCGTAGCCCGCCGCCGCACCCTCGAGCCGCAGGATCGGCGGCGAGAGCTGATCCGGTTCGGGGAAGGTGAAGCGCTGCTCGGCGGCCTCCTCCGGCGCGGCGATCGGCTCCATCCTGGCGAGCATCTTGAGCCGCGCCTGCGCCTGCCGCGCCTTGTCGGCCTTGTAGCGGAAGCGGTCGACGTAGCTCTGCAGGTGGGCGCGCCGCGCGTCCTGTTTCTTCGCCTCCGCCGCCTGCGCGGCGCGGCGTTCGGCGCGGCCGCGGGCGAAGGCATCGTAGCCGCCGGTCCAGAGGGTGAGCTTGCGCTCCTCGAGGTGCAGGATGTGCCCCACCGCGCGGTTCAGAAGCTCCCGGTCGTGCGAGATCAGGAGCACCGTGTGCGGGTAGCGCTGCAGGTACCCCTCGAGCCAGAGCGCCCCCTCGAGGTCGAGGTAGTTCGTCGGCTCGTCCAGCAGAAGCAGATCGGGCTGCGCGAAGAGGACGCCTGCGAGCGCCACGCGCATCCGCCAGCCGCCCGAGAAGGCCGAGCACGGCATCGCCTGTTCGGCCTCGGTAAAGCCGAGCCCGGAGAGAATCGCCGCCGCGCGCCCCTCGGCCGACCAGGCGTCGATGTCGGCGAGCCGCGTCTGGATCTCGGCGATGCGGTCGGGGTCGCGCGCCGTCTCCGCCTCGGCGAGGAGCCCCGCGCGCTCGGTGTCGGCGGCGAGCACCGTGTCGAGGAGCGAGACCGCCGAGGCCGGGGCCTCCTGCGCGACGCCGCCGATGCGCGCGCGCGGCGGCAGCGCGATCTCGCCCCCGTCGAGCGACAGCTCGCCGCGGATCAGCCGGAAGAGCGTCGTCTTGCCCGTCCCGTTGCGCCCGACGAGGCCCACCTTGTGACCCGCCGGAATGGTCGCCGAGGCCTGCTCGAAGAGCGGCCGGCCCTCGACCGAATAGGA
>NZ_JAWLFS010000053.1:0-14375 GCF_041685465.1 Rhodosalinus sp.
GCCCTTGCGGGCCTCTTCGCTCCGGCGGCGGCACGCGTCTCGCGCCCCATCATCTTGGCCGAAATACTCTCGGGGGGTGAATTGGCCGAAGGCCAAGAGGGGGGCAGACAGCCCCCCTCTCGACACCGGCCTCAGCCCTTCTGCCCGAAGAGGATCTTCTGCGCCTCGCGGTCGGTCGCGCCGGCGCCGCGGCTCTCCTCGGCCACGGCGCGGCCGCGCTGCACCGCCGGGCGCGCCGCCACGAGGTCGAGCCAGCGTGCGAGGTTCGGCTTGTCCTCGAGCGTCTGCTCCTGTCCCTCCCAGAGCGAGGCCCAGGGCCAGATCGCCATGTCGGCGATCGAGTAGAAGTCGCCCGCGACGTAGTCGTTGTCCGCGAGCTGCGTGTCGAGCACGCGCAGGAGGCGCGCGGTCTCGTTGCGGTAGCGGTCCTTGGCGTAGGGCAGGTCCTGCGGCGGGTCCATGGTGGGCGCGTACTTCAGGAAGTGATGCGCCTGCCCCGCCATCGGGCCGAGGCCGCCCATCTGCCACATCAGCCACTGGTCCACGGCGATGCGGTCGCGCTCGGTCGGGCCGCCGAAGAGGCCGGTCTTGCGCGCGAGATACTGGAGGATCGCGCCCGATTCGAAGATCGAGACCGGCGCCCCGTCCGGGCCCTCCGGGTCGATGATCGCGGGCATCCGGTTGTTGGGCGCGATCTTCAGGAACTCGGGGTCGAACTGGTCGCCCCTGCCGATGTTCACGAGATGCAGCTTGTAGGAAAGCTCCATCTCTTCCAGCGCGATGGTGATCTTCCAGCCGTTCGGCGTCGGCCAGTAGTAAAGCTCTATGGGCGTGGTCATGGCGCCTCCTTTCACTTGTGCGTCAGGATGGCGCGCCTGCGGCCGATGGCAAGGGCGCGTGCGGGTGCATTGCCGTGATCGGCGGCGCGACGGCGGCGGCGAGGCTCGCCAGCGGCGTTGACGCCGGCGCCCGGAGGAGGGCGCGATAGAGGTCGAAGACGCCGGGGCGCAGGTAGGCCGACCAGTGACACACGCGCCGCTCGGGCGGAGCGACACTGAACCCGTGCCGCCCCAGCGCGGCGAGCGTATGCGCATCTTCGAGCCGCAGGGTGAGGCGCCGCGGCCCCTGCGCAAGCCCGCGCCCGAGCGTGACGTCGCCCCGCCGCGGTGGCGCGACGAGCGTCTCGAGAAGCAGGTCGAAGAGCAGGTTCTCGCGGCTCGTGACGTTGACGAGCTCGGCCGCGCGCCCGCCGGGCGCGGCGAGTGCGGCCTCGGCGGAGGAGGCGAACTCGGCGCCGGCGAGGAGGAGTGCGCGGCCGAAGGTGCCGGCCGGCGCGCGCGCCATCGCCGCGAGGGCCACCCGTGCGCCGAGCGAATGGGCCACGACATGCACGGGCCGTTCGGGTGCGGCGGCGCGCAGAACCTCGGCGACCTGCGCGAGCGCGGCGCCGGCGGCCTCGGCGCGGCGCCACGCGTCCCAGAGGGTGCCGCGGGCGTGCCAGCCGAAGGCGAGGCCCAGCCCCTCGTCGCGCGCCGCGCCGGTGAAGCCGAGGGCGCGCGGCCAGCTCAGCGCCTTGCGGCACGGGCGCCGCCGCTCGAGGCCGAGGATGTGGCGGTGCGGGCAGCGGCGCGGGTGGCCGGGGATGAACTTGTAGCCGTGGATCATCACGACGACCGGGCCGCGGGTGCTGCGCACGGCCTCGGCGAGAAGGGCCTCGGGCGCCTCGCCGAGGCCATGAAGCTGCGGGCGCCCCGCCACGGCGTCCAGTCGGATGAGTGTCATTGCCCCTCTGCCCACCAGATGTCGCGGATCGCCTAGAGGCCCTCTGCAAAATGTCGGTGACGCGCGTGTGACGCCCGCATGACGCGGTTGACGGGCAACAGGGGCGGGGGTACCCGGTCCGGCGTGGTGATTTGTCGCCGGATTGCGGGCCACGCGAAACAAGCCGCTAAAGAGGTCAGGCCGGGCCCCGCCCCCGGCCGCCTGACCACGCGCCGGGGGCTTTTCATGGCGCGGGGACCGCGCCGGGAGACAGGGCATGGCCGAGGACTGGAAGCCGCGCACGCGGCTCGTGCACGGCGGCGCGCGCCGCTCGCAATACGCCGAGGTGAGCGAGGCGCTGCATCTGACGCAGGGCTTCGTCTACGAGAGCGCCGCGGCGGCGGAGGCGCGCTTCCGCGACGCGGGGCCGGACGAGTTCATCTACGCGCGCTACGGCAACCCGACGGTCGCCACCTTCGAGGACCGCATCGCCGCGCTCGAGGGCACGGAGGCGGGCTTCGCCACGGCGAGCGGGATGGCCGCGGTCTCGGGCGCGCTCATGGCGCTGACGCGGGCGGGCGATCACGTGGTCGCGGCGCGCGCGCTCTTCGGGTCGTGCCTCTACGTGCTGGAGGAGGTGCTTGCGCGCTTCGGGGTGGAGGTCACCTTCGTCGACGGCACCGATCTCGATGCGTGGCGCGCGGCGGTGCGTGACGACACGCGGCTCGTCTTTTTCGAATCGGTCTCCAACCCGGCGCTGGAGGTGGTGGACATCGCGGCCGTCGCGGAAATCGCGCAGGCCGCGGGCGCGCTCGTCGTGGTGGACAACGTCTTCGCCACGCCGGTCTATTCGCGCGCCGTCGACCAGGGGGCCGATATCGTGATCTATTCGGCGACGAAGCACATCGACGGGCAGGGGCGCACGCTCGGCGGCGTGATCCTCGGCCCGCGCGAGATCGTGCGCGGCCCGGTCGAGGCCTACATGAAGCACACGGGCGGCGCGCTCTCGCCCTTCAACGCCTGGGTCATGCTGAAGGGGCTCGAGACGCTGGATCTGCGCGTGCGCGCGCAGGCGGAAACCGCCGCGCGCATCGCCGCGGCGCTCGAGGGGCACCCGAAGCTCGCCCGGATGATCTATCCGGGGCTGCCGTCGCATCCGCAGTTCGAGCTTGCCCAGCGGCAGATGGGGACGGGCGGCACGCTCCTCGCCGTCGAACTCGCCGAGGGGCAGGCGGCGGCCTTCCGGATGCTGGACGCGCTCGGGATCGTGCTGATCTCGAACAACCTCGGGGACGCGAAATCCATCGCCACGCACCCGGCGACGACGACGCACCAGCGCCTGCCGGAGGCGCAGAAGGCCGCGCTCGGCATCACGCCGGGGCTGGTGCGGCTTTCCGTCGGGCTCGAGGATCCCGACGACCTGATCGCCGACCTGCGTCGGGCGCTCGACGCCGTGTGACGGGGGCTCCTCGCGCCGGGGCGGCGCGCGTCGCCGGGCGGCGCGCAGAGGGCAGGGGGTCGCAGCCCCCGGGCGCGGTGACGAAATTTTCGTGAAAGTTGGATTTTCCGACGCCCGCGGCCTATGTTCCGGGTCCGGACAGGGACCAGAGGGCACGAGGCCATGAACATCCAGATTTCCGATCTCGACCGGACGCCCGACCGCGACGAGGCCGAGGCCGCGCTCACGAAGCTCCGCCGCTGGATGGAGCAGGCAAGCGAGGCCGAGATCGCCGCGCTCGATCCGGCGATGCTGCGTCTCCTGCCCGGCGACAGCGGATATCCGCATCTCTCGCGCGTGTATCCGGAGGGCTTCGCGGCCGATCCCGCCTACCGCGCCACGCTGCCCGATCTGCAGAACGGCCCTGCCGCGCTGATCCGCGGCGCGCGCCGGCCGATCCAGCATGTCGGCATCTCGAACTTCCGCCTGCCGATCCGCTTCGCCACGCGCGGTGGCGGGGAGATGACGCTCGAGACCTCGGTGACGGGCACTGTCAGCCTCGATGCCGAGAAGAAGGGCATCAACATGAGCCGCATCATGCGGAGCTTCTACACCCATGCCGAGCGGGTGATGAGCTTCGGGGTGATCGAGGCGGCGCTCGACGATTACAAGACCGATCTGGACAGCCTCGACGCCCGTATCCAGATGCGCGCCTCCTTCCCGATGAAGGTGGAAAGCCTGCGCTCGGGCCTTGCCGGGTACCAGTATTACGACATCGCGCTGGAACTCGTGGAACGGGACGGCGTGCGCCGGCGCATCCTGCATCTCGACTACGTCTATTCCTCGACCTGCCCCTGCTCGCTCGAACTTTCCGAGCACGCCCGGCGCGAGCGCGGACAGCTCGCCACGCCGCATTCGCAGCGCTCGGTGGCGCGGATTTCCGTCGAACTGACCGAGGCGGGCTGCCTCTGGTTCGAGGACCTGGTGGAGATGTGCCGCGCCGCGGTGCCCACCGAGACGCAGGTCATGGTCAAGCGCGAGGACGAGCAGGCCTTCGCCGAGCTCAACGCCGCGCACCCGGTCTTCGTGGAGGATGCCGCGCGGCTTTTCGCCGCGGAGCTCGAGCGGGATGCGCGCGTGGGCGATTTCCGCGTGGTGGCGAGCCACCAGGAAAGCCTGCACAGCCATGATGCCGTCTCGGTGATGACCGAGGGCGAGACCTTCGCGGGCGAGAGCCTCGATCCGCGCCTCTTCGGCACCCTGGTGCACCCCGGCTGAAGTGCCGTCACGCGGGCGTGAGGGCCGCCCGCGTGTGACATCCTGCAGGGCGCGCTATATCGTGCTGTCATCTGCAATCACGGGGCGCGCGCGCATGGTCCGCCAACTTCTTCTCTCGCTGGGCGTGATCGCGGGCACCGTGGCGCTCTGGATCGCCTATGTGCCGTCGGCGATGCCGCTTCTCGACCGGATCGGCCTCCTCGATCTGGTCGGCGTCGACTACGCCGAGGCGGACGAGCAGGGCGGCGGAGGCTGGGGCGGCGGCGGCCCGGCGACCGTCGTGGCCGAGGCCGTGGGCGAGGGGCGCGTCGGCGACCGCGTCGTTGCCATCGGCGACGGGCAGGCGCTGCGCCGTGTCGAGCTCCGCGCCGAGGCGACGGGTCAGGTGGTCGAGATCGGTGTCGCGCCGGGCGGGCGGATCGAGAAGGATGCGCTCGTCGTGCGGCTCGACGACGAGGCCGAACGCATCGCGCTGGAGCGCGCGCGCCTGACGCTGGACGACGCCCGCGATCAGGCCGGGCGGCTGGAGCGGCTGAGCGGCACCGGCGCGGTGACCGAGGTCAGCCGGCGCGAGGCGGAACTCGCGCTGCGCCAGGCCGAGCTCGCCCTGCGCGAGGCGGAATACGACCTTGACGAGCGGCGCGTGCGGGCGCCGATCGCCGGCTGGACCGGCGTGCCGGAGATCGAGGTGGGCGACCGCGTCCGCGCCGGCGACGAGGTGATCATGATCACCGACCGCTCCGAGATCCTGATCGATTTCCGCGTGCCCGAGCGCGTGGCGCCCCGCGTCGAGCCGGGGATGTCGCTCGAGGCGCGGCCGCTCGCGTTACCGGACCGGACCCTCACCGGAGAGGTGCGCGCGGTGGACGCGCAGGTCGACCCGGCGAGCCGGACCCTCCGCGTGCAGGGGCGAATCGCCAACGAGGGCGACCTGCTGCGCGGCGGCATGGCCTTCGAGGTGGCGCTCGCCTTCCCGGGCGAGACGCTCGCGACGGTCGACCCGCTGGCCGTGCAGTGGTCGGCCGAAGGGTCCTATGTCTGGGCGGTGCGTGACGGGGCGGCGGCGCGCGTCCCGGTGACGATCCGCCAGCGCAACGAGGATGCCGTGCTCGTCGAGGGCGAACTCGAGGTCGGCGAGCGCGTGATCACCGAGGGGGTGCAGGGCCTGCGCCCCGGCGCCGAGGTGCGTGTGGCCGAGCCGCAGGCCGCGCGTGCCGCGCCGGCGCGGCGGACACTGTGAGGTCGCCGCGATGATGGAGAGCGCCAACCGCACCGCCGGGGGCGGCACCGCGCTTTTCGTGCGCCGCCCGATCCTCGCCTACGTGCTGAGCGCGCTGATCGTGCTCGCCGGGATCGCCGCGCTTCTCGGCGCGGAAATCCGGGAGCTTCCGAACGTCGACCGCCCGGTGGTCACGGTCACCACCGAGTTTCCCGGCGCCGCGCCCGAGACGCTCGATCAGGAGGTGACGGGGCGCATCGAGGGCGCCGTGGGCCGCGTCGCCGGCATCCGCGCGATCTCGTCCAATTCCCGCTTCGGGCGCAGCCGCGTGACGCTCGAGTTCAACGAGAGCGTCGATATCGACGTGGCCGCCACCGACGTGCGCGATGCCGTCGCGCGCATCTCCGGGCAGCTCCCCGAGGAGGCGGAGGACCCGGAAGTCGTCAAGGCCGACGCCGATGCACAACCCGTCGTGCGCGTCGCCGTGACCTCGGCGAGCCGCGCGCCGCAGGACCTGACGCAGATCGTCGAGGACCGGGTCGAGGATCGGCTGATCTCGATCGAGGGCGTGGCCGACCTTCAGGTCTACGGCGACCGGGCGCCGATCTTCCGGGTGGATGTCGACCTCGCCGCGCTGGCGAGCCGGGGGCTCACGCTCGCGGATATTCGCGCGGCGCTCGACGACGCGGGGTTCAACGCGGCCGCGGGCGATCTCTCCGGCGCGCGCTCTTCGATCAACGTGCGCACGACCGCGATGCTGACCGCGCCGGCCGATTTCGAGGATCTGACGCTGGCCGACAACGTGCGGCTGCGCGACGTGGCGACCGTGACCCTCGGCCCCTCGCCGGACGAGACGGTGCTGCGTGCCAACGGCGAGAGCGGCGTCGGCATCGGGGTGATCCGGCAGGCCGGGAGCAACACGCTCGACATTTCCGCGGCGGTGCGCGCCACGGTGGCAGAGCTCGATCGCACGCTCCCCGACGACGTCGCGATCTTCGTCACATCGGACGACGCGATCTTCATCAACGGCGCGATCCGCGAGGTGGTCAAGACGCTCGTCGCGGCGACGCTGATCGTGGTGGCGGTGATCTACGTCTTCCTGCGTGACGCGCGGGCCACGCTGATCCCGGCGGTGACGATGCCGGTGGCGCTGATCGGGACGCTCGCCGCGATCTGGGTCGTGGGCTTTTCGATCAACATTCTCACGCTCCTCGCGCTCGTGCTCGCCACGGGACTTGTCGTGGACGACGCGATCGTGGTGCTCGAAAACATTGTGCGCCGCCGGTCCGAGGGGATGGGGCCGCGCGCCGCGGCGGTGCTCGGCGCGCGGCAGGTCTTCTTCGCGGTGGTCACGACGACGGCGACGCTGGCCGCGGTCTTCGTGCCTCTGAGCTTCCTGCCGGGGCAGGCGGGCGGGCTCTTCCGCGAGTTCGGCTTCACGCTGGCGATGGCGGTCGCGCTCTCGAGCCTCGTGGCGCTCACGCTCTGCCCGGTTCTGGCGAGCCGGCTTCTGACCGCGGAGACCGGCGCGCCGCGGCGCGGGCCACTCGCCTGGACGGGCGGCGCGCTGGCGGCCGGCTATGCGCGGACGCTGCGCTGGGCGCTCGCCGCGCCGCTCGTCGTGGTGGTGGCGGCGGCGCTCTTCGCGGCGACGGCGGTCTTCGTGGCCGATGGCATCAAGCAGGAGCTGACCCCGCGCGAGGACCGGGCCGTGGCGCTGCTGAGCGTGCGTGCGCCGCAGGGCGTCTCGCTCGACTACACGCTCGACAAGATGCGCGAGATCGAGACGGCGGTCGCGCCCCTGCGCGCGTCGGGCGAGATCGAGAACGTCTTTTCCATCGCGGGCTTCGGCTCCGACAGCCGCGGCTTCATGGTCTTCTCGCTCGCGGACTGGGGCGAGCGTGCGCGCAGCCAGGACGAGATCGTGACCGAGATCAACGGCAAGCTGCGCCAGATCGTTGGCGTGCGGGCCTTCGCCATCCAGCCCAACTCGCTCGGCATCCGGGGCGCGGGACGCGGGCTGAATTTTGCGATCACCGGCGACAGCTACGACCAGCTGGCCGATGTCGCGCAGAGCCTCGTCGACCGGATGCAGGAGGAGCCCGACTTCGGCAGCGTGCGCCTCGACTACGAACTCACGCGCCCGCAGCTTTCGGTGGAGATAGACCGCACGCGCGCGGCGGACCTCGGCATCGACATCACGGGGCTCGGTGGCGCGCTGCGCGCTGTGCTCAACGGACGCACGGTCGGCTCCGTCTTCGTCGGCGACGAGGCGATCGACGTGCAGATGCTGTCCACCGCGAATCCCGTGAACGATCCGGGCGACCTGCAGAACATCTTCGTGCAGGCGGGCTCCGGCCAGATGGTGCCGATGGCGAGCTTCGTGCGCCTGGAGGAAGAGGCGGTCGCGCCGGAGCTCGGGCGCGAGGGCCAGCAGCGCGCGGTGGAGATCACCGCCTCGCTCTCGCCGGAGCTCGCGCTCGGCGACGCGCTGGCGCAGGTCGAGGGGCTCGGCGAGGAGGTTCTTTCGGAGGAAAACCGCATCGTGCCGCTGGCCGAGGCCGCGACGCTCGACCAGACCAACGCGGGGATCGTCGCCGTCTTCGGCTTCGCCATCGCGGTGGTCTTTCTCGTGCTCTCGGCGCAGTTCGAGAGCTTCGTCTCGGCGCTGGTGGTAATGGCGACGGTGCCGCTCGGCCTCGCCTGCGCGGCCTTCGCGCTCCTGTTCACCGGGCAGAGCCTGAACGTCTACTCGCAGATCGGGCTCATCATGCTGATCGGGATCATGGCCAAGAACGGCATCCTGATCGTGGAGTTCGCCAACCAGCGCCGCGAAACCGGGTCCGGCGTGCGCGACGCGATCCTCGACGCGGCGACGATCCGTCTGCGCCCCGTCATGATGACGATGACCTCGACGGTGCTCGGCGGCGTGCCGCTGATCCTCTCGGCCGGTGCCGGGGCGGAGGCGCGCGCCGCGCTCGGCTGGGTCATCGTGGGCGGCCTCGGCCTCGCCACGCTGGCGACGCTGTACCTGACGCCGGTCGCCTATCTGCTGCTCGCGCGCTTCTCCAAGCCCCGCTCGGAGGAGGCGCGCCGCCTCACCCGCGAACTCGAAGAGGCACTCGCGGGCTGAGCCTCACGCGGCCCGCGTCGCAGGATCGGCCGGCCGGAGCCGGCCGGCGGTGAGCGCGGAGAGCCCGACGAGGGCGGTCGCCGTGGCGAGCATCAGCGCAAGGCCGCCCGCCTGATAGGTCGCGCCGGAGAGAACCGTCCCGAGAAGCCGCCCGCCCGCGTTCGCCATGTAGTAGAAGCCGACGTCCATCGTCACCCGCTCGTCCTTCGTGAAGGCGAGGATCAGATACGAGTGGAGCGAGGAATTCACCGCGAAGAGCGCGCCGAAGGCCAGCAGACCTGCCACAAGCGTCGCGGTGAGCCACGGCGCCGGGCCCTCCGCGGCGAGCGCCGCCGCCGTCAGTGCCGCCGGCACGAGCAGAAGCGCAGCGGCCCATCCCCGCGCCGCCGAGACGAGCGCGCCTTCGGGGCGCGTCGCCGCGCGCAGCAGGCGGGGGGTGGCCGCCTGCACCGCGCCGTAGAGGATGATCCAGACCGCCATGAAGGTGCCGACCGTGAAGAAGGCGGCGCGGTCGCCTGCCGCGGTGCCGTCGGAGAGCACGGCGTAGAAGTAGATCGGGATGCCCACGACGAACCAGACATCCCGCGCCCCGAAGAGCGCGACCCGCGCCGCCGAGAGCCAGTTGACGTTGGCGCTGTCCGAGAAGACCTCGGAAAACGGCACGCCCTTGCGCCCTTTCGGCAGCCCCGCAGGCATGAAGGCCAGCACGCCCGCCAGGATCGCGGCCAGCACCGCGGCCATGCCGAGCACCGCCCAGACGAAGCCCACCGTGGCCAGCAGCGCCGCGCCGAGCAGGAAGCCCACGCCCTTCACCGCGTTCTTCGAGCCGGTCAGCACCGCGACCCAGCGGAAGAGCCCGCCGTCCTCCTTCGGCGCGAGGAGCTTGACGGCCGACTTCGACGACATCTTGGCGAGGTCCTTGGCCACGCCGGAGGCCCCCTGCACGACCATCACGTAGACGACCGAGAGCCCGACGGCCCAGCCCGGGTCGAGCTGCGCCAGCGCGAGCAGCGCGACCACCTGTATCGCGAGGCCTGCGTAAAGCGTCGAGGTCAGCCCGAAGCGCGCCGCGATCCAGCCCGCCGAGAGATTCGTGACCATCCCCGCGATCTCGTAGAGGACGAAGAGATAGGCGAGCTGCACGGGCGAGAACCCCAGCGTGTGGAAGTGCAGGAGCACCAGCATCCTGAGCGCGCCGTCGGTGAGCATGAAGGCCCAGTAGGCCGCCGTGACGGCGACATAGGCCGAGAGCCCCTGCGGGCGGTCCATCAGGACGTCTCCCCGACCATGAGCGCCACGTCCACGAGGCGATGGGCATAGCCCATCTCGTTGTCGTACCAGGCGTAGAGCTTCACCTGCGTGCCGTTCACCACCATGGTCGACGGCCCGTCCACGATCGCCGAGCGCGTGTCGTTGACGTAATCCGCCGAGACGAGGGGGCGGTCCTCGTAGCCGAGAATGCCGGCGAGGGGGCCTTGGGCGGCGTCCCTGAGCAGGGCGTTGACCTCCTCGGCGGTGGTCTCCCGCGCCACTTCGAAGACGCAGTCGGTGAGCGAGGCGTTCAGCAGCGGCACGCGCACCGCATGGCCGTTCAGCCGCCCCTCGAGCTCGGGGAAGATCGCGGCGATGGCCGTCGCGCTGCCGGTGGTCGTCGGGATCAGCGAATTGAGCGCCGAGCGCGCGCGGCGCAGGTCCTTGGCCGGCCGGTCCACGATGGTCTGCGTGTTGGTGACGTCGTGGATCGTGGTGATCGAGCCATGGCGGATGCCGAGCGCCTCGTGGATCACCTTGACCACCGGGGCGAGGCAGTTCGTGGTGCAGGAGGCCGCCGTCACGATCCGGTGGCGCGCTGGGTCGTAGGTATCGTGGTTGACGCCGTGGACGACGTTCACCGCCTCCGCGTCCTTCACCGGGGCCGAGACGACGACCTTCTTCACGCCCGCCGCGAAATAGGGCGCGAGTTTCTCGGCCGACTTGAAGACGCCGGTGCAGTCGATCACCACGTCGACGCCCTCGAGGGGCAGGGCGGCGGGATCGCCGGTGCCGATGAAGGGCAGGCGGGTGCCGTCGATCGTGACGCTCTCGGCGTCGGCCGCGAAGCTGGCGTCCCAGCGTCCGTGCACCGTGTCGAACTCCAGGAGATGGGCGTGCATCGCTGCATCGCCCGTGGCGTCGTTGATCCAGGCGATCTCGGCGCCGCGCTCGAGCAGCGGGCGCAGCGCGAGCTTGCCCACCCGCCCGAGGCCGTTCAGCGCGTAGACGGTCATGCCGGCGCCTGCGCGTCGGGGTGGCCGATCCGGTCCACGGCCTTCTGCAGCGAAAGCCGGTCGAGCGAATCGAGCGGCAGGGCCGCGAAGGCGCGGATCCGGTTGCGCAGCGTGCCGTAGGCCTGCTGGAAGGCGAGCGCCTTTTCCGCGTCCGTGCCTTCGGCTTTCACCGGGTCCGGCACGCCCCAGTGGCCGGTGACGGGGTGACCCTCCCACACCGGGCATTCCTCGTTCGCCGCCTGGTCGCAGACGGTGAAGACGAAGTCGAAGGGCGGCGCATCGGGGCCGCCGACGTCGGCCAGCGTCTTGGCGCGAAGGCCGGACGTCTCGTGTCCCTTGGCCTCGAGCAGCTCGAGGGCGAAGGGATTGATCGCGGGGCGGGGCCGCGTGCCGGCGGAAAAGACCTCGAATCGGTCGTCGGCTTCGGCGCGGAGAAGCGATTCGGCAAAGATCGAGCGGGCGGAGTTGCCGGTGCAGATGAAGAGCACCCTGTACTTGCGGTCGGGCATCGGTATCGGTCCACGGTCGGAGGGAAGGGAGACGGGCGAACAGACATCCGGCCGTCCGCGGCAGCAGTCGAGAAGCAGAGCGTCGAAAGTGTCGCGCACCGTGACCATGTCGATCGCATACCGGCGCGAGGTGCCGGCGCGTTCCTGCGTGACGAGGCCCGCCTGCATGAGCGCGGCCAGATAGGACGACAGCGTCGAGGGCCGCAGGCCGAGCGCGCCGGCCAGTTCACCCGCCGGCACCCGGTCCGGGTAGCGACGCATGAGCAGCCGGAACACGGAGAGCCGCTCCGGATGGCCGAGGGTGGCGAGGCGTGCGGGAAGCTCTGATTCCATATTTCGAGAAAAACAGAAATTAAATCGCCGCGCAAGTCGCCAATGCATGTCGCTCCCCGGCCGCGTCCGAACGCCGCGACACCGCGAAGGTGCGGCGGGCGGCTGCTCGTATCGTGGGCAATTCCTGAGCCAAAAGCAGCGTTTAGCTGCAGTGCGGCGCTCGTGTCGCAAAAGATCATTGAACTGTCGCAAACAGTCGTTATGACTGTAGGCATCGAGAGGCCGCGTCACGGCGACGCGGCGCTATCCGCCCGACGGCCACACCGCGGGCGCCGGAGGCGAGAGGCCCGGCGCCACGTGACGAGGACGCCGCCGCGCCCGCTGCGCGCAGACCGTTCCACATGGCCGGAGCGAGGGCGAAAGACACGGACCATCGAGCGTCGCGCGGCCGCCGGAGCCCCTGGCCGCCGCGTGCGGCGCCGAGCGCACAGGGAGACCCGCATGGCCGACGCAGCCAAGGTGCAGAATTTCGAGTTGGATCTCGACGAGCAGGCCTACGGCGAGGACCCGCTCGCCGACCGCGAGACGGACCTCTACCGCGGCGAATACGTCATGTCCTTCGTCGAGAAGTGGGACGAGCTCATCGACTGGCGCGGCCGCGCCGAGAGCGAGGGGCAGTTCTTCATCGACATCCTGCGCGCCCGCGGCAAGGAGACGGTGCTCGACGTGGCCGCCGGCACGGGCTTTCACTCCGTTCGGCTGACCGAGGCGGGCTTCAACGTCACCACCGCGGACGGGTCCGCGGCGATGGTCGCCAAGGCCTTCGAGAACGGGCAGGCGCGCGGGCTGATCCTGAAGACCGTGCAGGCCGACTGGCGCTGGCTCAACCGCGACATCCAGGGCAAGTACGACGCGATCATCTGCCTCGGCAATTCCTTCACGCACCTGCATGAAGAGCACGACCGCCGCCGCGCGCTGGCCGAGTTCTACGCCGCGCTGAAGCACGACGGCATCCTGATCCTCGATCAGCGCAACTACGACGCGATGCTCGATCACGGCTTCACCACGAAGCACAAGTTCTACTATTGCGGCGACCGCGTCACCGCCGAGCCCGAGCACGTGGACGAGGGGCTCTGCCGGATGAAGTACTCCTTCCCGGACGGCTCGGACTACACGCTCAACATGTGCCCGATCCGCAAGAATTACGTGCGCCGCCTGCTGACCGAGGCGGGCTTCGCCCGGGTGCGCACCTACGGCGACTTCCAGGAGACCTACGCCGAGGACGAGCCGGACTTCTTCATCCATGTCGCCGAGAAATCCACGCTGCACGTCGCACGCTGGGGCGGCGGCGCCCGTGACGGGGGCGAGGCGGATGTGCGCGACGTCGCCGAGGACTACTACGACAGCGAGAGCGCGGACACCTTCTATTCGACCGTCTGGGGCGGGCAGGACCTGCACGTGGGCTGCTACGAGCAGACGAAGGACATCAAGGAGGCCTCGGACGTCACGGTGGATCGCATGATCGCCAAGCTGCCCGCGTTCTCGGACGGGACGCGCGTGCTCGACATCGGCGCGGGCTACGGCGGCGCGATGCGCCGCTTGGTCGGCCAGCGCGGCGGGCAGGCGACCTGCCTCAACATCTCCGAGGTGCAGAACGACACCAACCGCCACCGCAACCGCACGCAGGGCTTCGCCGACACGATCCGCGTCGTGCACGGCGTCTTCGAGGACATTCCCGAACCGGACGCGAGCTACGACATCGTCTGGAGCCAGGACGCGATCCTGCATTCCGACCAGCGCCACGCGGTGCTCGGCGAGGTCCGGCGCGTGCTGAAGCCCGGCGGGCTCTTCGTCTTCACCGACCCGATGCAGGCCGACGACGCCGACCCGGCCGCGCTGCAGCCGGTTTACGACCGGCTCCAGCTCGCCTCGCTCGGCTCGTTCCGCTTCTACCGCGAGGCGGCCGAGGCGCTGGGCTTCGAGACGGTGGAGCAGGAGGACCTGACCCACAACCTGCGCGCCCACTACGCCCGCGTCCGCGAGGACATGCTCGCCAACTATGACAAGCTGCGCGAGAGCGGCGCCTCGGCGGAGTATCTCGACAAGATGGCCGTGGGTCTCGAACACTGGGTCAAGGCCGCCGACGCGGGCAACCTCGCCTGGGGCATCCAGGTCTTCCGCAAGCCCGACTGAGCCCCGGCCGGGGCGCCGCGCGCTTCGATCCGCTGCATGATGATCATGAAGCATCCGCGGATGCCCCGGCCCCCCGCGACCTGTAGACAGTCCGGCGACCGGGCAGGGCCCGGACCGCAAGGGAGTTTTCGATGCCCGTTACCGATATCGCCGAACACGCCGATCGCCGCATCCTCGTCCTCGACGGGGCGATGGGGACGATGATCCAGGCCGAAAAGCCCGACGAGGCGACCTACCGCGGCGAGCGCTTCGCGGACTGGTCGCAGGACGTGGGCGGCAACAACGAGCTTCTGTGCCTGACCGC
>NZ_JAWLFS010000054.1:0-14314 GCF_041685465.1 Rhodosalinus sp.
CGCGTCGGACTGTCGCTCACGACGCTCGACGCCGATCTCGCGCGGCGGATGGAGCCGCGCGCGCCCTCCCCGGCCCGCCGCCTCGCCACAATGCGCAAGCTCGCGGAGGCGGGGGTGCAGGTGCGTGTCATGGTCTCGCCGGTGGTGCCGGGGCTCACCGACCACGAGATCGAGGCGATTCTCGAGGCCGCCGCCGGGGCCGGCGCGGTGGCGGCGAGCTGGGTGATGCTGCGCCTGCCGCGCGAGGTCTCGGGCCTCTGGCAGGAATGGCTGGCAGAGCACCGGCCCGACCGCGCCGGCCGCGTCATGGCCCGCCTGCGCGAGATGCACGGCGGGCAGGACTACCGCGCCGACTGGGGCCGGCGGATGCGCGGCGAGGGCGTGCACGCCGAGCTCATCGGACAGCGCTTCGCGAAGGCGGCGCGGCGGGCAGGGCTCGCCGAACACCTGCCGCCGCTGCGCACGGACCGTTTCGCGCCGCTCACCGCCGGACCGGACCAGATGCGGCTCCTGTAGGCCCTCGCCGGGTCCGACACGCGCCGAACGCCATGAAAACCGCGACACTGCATCCGCAGCGGACGCACGCCACGGGCGGCGCGCCCGCGCGCCGCGGGTCAGTCGCGGCGACGGCGCCGGCGGCGCTGGGGCTGCGCGTCCTGCGGACCGGTGCCGTCGGAGGCGGAGGAGAATTGCCCGAGCGCCTGCACGATCCGATCGAGCGTCGGGCGCGGCCCCTGCGGCCGCGTCTCCAGCGTCTCGCGCATCCGCGCGAGGTGCGCGGGCTCCGTCCCGCAGCAGCCGCCGATGATCCGCGCGCCGGCGTCGCGGGCGAGCACGGCGTAATCGGCCATCAGCGCGGGCGTGCCGTCGTAGTGGATGTGGCCGTCCACGAACTTCGGGATGCCGGCGTTGCCCTTGGCGATCACGGGGCGCGTCGCGCCGGCCTCGGCGAAACCGAGCACGGTGCGCAAGAGGTCCGCCGCCCCGGTGCCGCAGTTGGCGCCGAAGGCGATCGGCGGATTGGGCAGGCTTTCGACCAGCTCGATCATGCCGGGCGCGGTCACCCCCATCATGGTGCGCCCGGCGGTGTCGAAGCTCATGGTGCCGCACCACGGCATCCCTGCACGCGCGAAGGCCTCCGCGGCGGCGCGGTATTCCTCCGGCGCCGCGATCGTCTCGAGCCAGAGGACGTCGGCGCCACCCTCCTTCAGCCCCTCCGCCTGCTCGTGGAACATCTCCACGGCCTCCGCGTGGCCGAGGCTGCCGACCGGCTCCATGATGTCGCCCGTGGGCCCGACGGAGCCCGCGACGACCACCGGGCGGCCGGCGGCGTCGGCCACCTCGCGCCCGATCCCGGCGGCGGCGCGGTTGAGCTCGCGCACGCGGTCCTGCGCGGCGTGGAGCTTGAGCCGCGAGGCGTTGCCCCCGAAGGAGTTGGTGAGGAAGAGGTCGCTGCCCGCGTCGACAGCGCCCTGATAGAGGCGGCGGATGCGGTCGGGATGATCGACGTTCCAGAGCTCCGGCGCATCGCCGGACGAGAGCCCCATCTCGAAGAGCGTGGTGCCCGTCGCCCCGTCGGCGAGGAGCCAGTCGCGCGTTTCGAGCAGCCGGGTCAGACGATCGGTCATCGGGGACTCCACGCGGGGCGGCGGCCTGTCACGGCTGCCGGATCGGGACAGGGGACCGGTTGCGTCGCGCTCAGCGCTCTTCGAGCAGCTGGCCCTTGGCGACGGCGAGCAGGTCGGCCATCTTCGCGCGGATCTCCTCGGGCGTGGCGAGGTTTCCGAGGTCGCCGGCCACCTTGCGCACCACGTCCTCGTGGCCCGCCTCCTCGAAGTCGGCCTTGACCACCTCGCGGGCGTAGGCCTCGGCCGCCTCGCCGGTCTTGCCCAGCTTCTCGGCCGCCCAGAGGCCCAGGAGCTTGTTGCGGCGGGCCTCGGCCTTGAACTGCATCTCGGCGTCATGGGCGAACTTCGCCTCGAAGGCGTGCTCACGGTCGTCGAAGGTGCTCATCGGTCGTGTCCTCGGAATGCCTGCGCGGCCCGCGCCGCGCGTTCGGAATGCCTGCGCGGCCCGCGCCGCGCGTCGCGACAAGATATGCCCGTCCGCGCCGCGCGCCGCAAGGGCCGCGCGGCGCCGCGCTTGCGGCGGGGGGCGCCATGCCCTATGTCCACGCCATTGCCGCCGGGGCCCGACCCCGGCGCGTTTTGATGGAGTCCCGATGGCGCGGCGCAACAAGATCTACGAGGGCAAGGCGAAGATTCTCTACGAAGGGCCCGAGCCCGGCACCCTCGTTCAGTATTTCAAGGACGACGCCACCGCCTACAACGCCGAGAAGCACGACGTCATCGACGGCAAGGGCGTTCTCAACAATCGCCTGTCCGAGTTCTTCATGACCGGGCTCAACGGCATCGGCGTTCCGACGCATTTCATCCGCCGGCTCAACATGCGCGAACAGCTCGTGCGCGCCTGCGAGATCATCCCGCTCGAGGTGGTGGTGCGCAACGTCGCCGCAGGCTCGATGGCCAAGCGGCTCGGCATGGAAGAGGGCACGCCCCTGCCGCGCCCGATCGTCGAATACCATTACAAGGACGACGCGCTTGGCGATCCGCTGGTGACCGAGGAGCATATCGCCGCCTTCGGCTGGGCGAGCCAGCAGGATCTCGACGACATGCTGAGCCTCGCGCTCCGCGTGAACGATTTCCTCTCGGGCGTGATGGTGGCGGTCGGCATCCGGCTCGTCGACTTCAAGATCGAGATCGGGCGTCACTACGAGGGCGATTTCCAGCGCCTGATCGTGGCCGACGAGATCAGCCCCGATTCCTGCCGTCTCTGGGACATCCAGACGGGCCAGCGGCTGGACAAGGACGTGTTCCGGCGCGACCTGGGCAATCTCTCCGACGCCTACACCGAGGTCGCACGGCGCCTCGGGGTCATGCCGAAGAACGCCTCCGTCGGGACGAAACCGCATCTCATCAACTGAGCCGGCGGGGCGGAGCGGCGGGGGCCCGTCGGGTATGTCTGGACCATTGAAGGAACGGGGCGCGCGATGAAGGCACGGGTCACGGTGATGCTGAAGGACGGGGTGCTCGACCCCCAGGGAGAGGCGGTGCGCCACGCGCTCGGCGCGCTCGGCTTCGGCGGTGTCGCCGGCGTGCGGCAGGGCAAGCTGATCGAGCTCGACCTCGCCGAGGGCACGACGCGCGAGGAGGTGGAGGGCATGTGCGAGGCGCTGCTCGCCAACACCGTGATCGAGCGCTACGAGATCGAGATGGGCTGATGCGCGCCGCGCGGCTTTCCGCCTGGCGCGCGCCGCTGGAGCTCGTCGCGGCGCCCGATCCGGCACCGCCGGCGGGCGGCGTGGTGCTGCGCGTGCTGGCCTGCGGGATCTGCCGGTCGGACTGGCACGTCTGGACGGGCGCGGACCCGGATGTCGCCCTGCCCCATATCCCCGGGCACGAGTTCTGCGGCGAGGTGGTGGCGACCGGCGCCGGCGTGACGCGCTGGCGGGCGGGCGACCGGGTGATCGCGCCCTTCATCCTTGCCTGCGGCGCCTGCCCGGACTGCGCCGCGGGGCATCAGACGACCTGCGCGCACCAGGTGCTTCCGGGCTTCACCGCGCCGGGGGCCTTCGCCGAATACGTGGCGGTGGATCATGCCGACGCAAACCTCGCCGCGCTGCCCGGGGGCGTGGCGCCGGATCTCGCCGCGGCGCTCGGCTGCCGCGTCACCACCGCATGGCAGGCGCTGACCGGGCGCGCGGCGCTCGCGCCCGGCGAATGGCTCGCCGTGATCGGCGGCGGCGGCGTGGGCATCGCGGCGCTTCTGCTCGCCCGCGCGCTCGGCGCGCGCGTCGTGGTCGTGGACGTGGTGCAGGAGAAGCTCGACTTCGCGCAGCGCCTCGGCGCCGATGCGGTGGTCGACGCGGGGCGGAGGGACGCGCCGGAGGCGGTGCAGGAGATCACCTCGGGCGGCGCGCATGTCGCGCTGGAGGCGCTGGGCACCGCGGAGACGACGGCCACGGCGCTGAAATCGCTGCGCAAGCTCGGCCGCATGGTGCAGGTGGGGATGCCGGCGGGGGATCACGCCACGATGACGCTGCCGTGGGACGTGGTCTATTCCGGGCAGCTTGCCATCTACGGCACGCGCGGCATGCCCGCCTGGCGCTATCCGCCGCTTCTCGATCTGATCGCGGACGGCCGGGTGGACCTTTCGCCCCTGGTGACCCGGCGTGTCGCGCTCTCGGAGGTCACCGGGGAACTCGCCGCCTTCGACCGCCCCGCCCCGCCGGGGGTCGCCGTCGTCACCGATTTCACCGCCTGAAGGAGGGCTTCATGCGCGCCGCCGTTCTCGTCTTTCCCGGCTCCAACTGCGACCGCGATCTCGCCGTGGCGCTCCGCGCGGCAGGCGCGCAGGTGGAGATGGTCTGGCACAAGGACACCGTGCTGCCCGAGGGCACCGATCTCGTCGCGCTGCCGGGGGGCTTTTCCTACGGCGACTACCTGCGCTGCGGCGCGATCGCCGCGCAGTCGCCGATCTGCGGCGCCGTCGCGCGTCATGCCGAACGCGGGGGCTACGCGCTCGGAATCTGCAACGGCTTCCAGGTGCTGACCGAGATGCGGCTTCTGCCCGGCGCGTTGATGCGCAACGCCGGGATCACCTTTCTCTGCCGCACCGAGCGCCTGATCGTGCGAAGCGCCGACAGCGACTTCACGCGCGGCTATGCGCAGGGGCAGGACATCGCCCTGCCCGTCGCGCACCACGACGGCAACTACGCCGCCTCGGAGGACGACCTCGACCGGCTGGAAGGGGAGGACCGGGTGGCCTTCGCCTACGCCGAGACCCCGAACGGATCGGCGCGCGACATCGCCGGCGTGCTTTCGGAGAACCGGCGCATCCTCGGGCTGATGCCACACCCGGAACGGGCGGTGGACGCCGCGCATGGCGGCACCGACGGGCAAGCGCTCTTCCGTGCGCTGGTGGGGGCGCTCGCCGATGCCTGACTTGTTCGTGCGCCCGCAGGGCCGTATCCTTCGACCATGCGGGAGGACGGCAGTTCGACAAAGCGGCGCGGCGGGCCGCTGACCTGGCGCGGGCGCCTTGCCCTCGCCGCGATCGTCGCGGTCGCCGTCGGCGTCGTCTGGGTCACGAACGCCTTTCTCTCGGAGCGGTTCACCGAGACGACGCGCAACCGTGCGGAGGTCCGCCTCGCGCTCTACTCCGGCAACCTCGTCTCGGAACTGCGGCGCAACGCGATCGTGCCGCAGCTCCTCGCGCGGGATCCTGCGCTGATCGGCGCGCTCAACTCCGGCGATTTCACGCAATCGACCCAGCGCCTGATGAGCTTCGTCGACGAGATCGGCGCCGCCTCGCTGATGCTGCTCGACAAGGAAGGGCGCGCCGTGGCGGCCACGGACCGGGAGCGGCTGGGCTCCACGCATCGCTCGGAGCCCTACTTCGTCGAGGCGCTGCGCACATCGGGCACCGTCTTCACCACGCTCCCGCGGGAGGAAGGCGGCTACCGCTTCACCTATTCGCGGCGCGTGGAGGGGCAGTCACGGACGCTGGGCGCGATCCTCGTGGAGGTCAACCTCGCCAAGTTCGAACGCACGTGGTCCGGCATCTCGGACGCGGTGATGGTCACAGACAGCCAGGGGACCATCGTGCTCTCGACGGAGCCGCGCTGGCGCGGGCTGACGGAGGCCGAGGCGCTGGAGCGCGAGCCGCCGCTCACCGCGATCCAGCGCGCCGTTCAGGAGGCCGTCGACTGGGCCACGATTCCGGCCGACGCCTACCTCGAGGGGCAGGCGGTGATGCGGATGGAGACGCGCATCCCCTTCCGGGGCTGGCGCATGGCGAGCTTCACCACCTACGCCAGCGTGCGCGACCAGGTGAACGCGGTGCTCGCGCTGGAGATCATGGCCTTCGCCATCCTGCTCGCGGGGGGCTTCTACCTGCTCAGCCGCAAGACGGCGCTGCGCATGGCGCTTTTTCAGCGGGAATCCGCCGAGCTGCGCGACCTGAACGCCCGGCTGCAACGCGAAATCGCCGAACGCGAGCGGATGCAGAAATCCCTCGCCGTCGCCGAGCAGAGCCTCGAGCAGAGCTCCAAGCTCGCCGTGCTGGGAGAGATGTCGGCCGCCGTCAGCCACGAGCTCAACCAGCCGCTCGCGGCGATGAAGACCTACCTCGCGGGCGCGCGGCTTCTTCTGCGGCGCAACCGCCCGGAGGAGGCGCTGACCGCCTTTCACCGAATCGACGGGCTGATCGAGCGCATGGGCGCGATCACCCGCCAGCTGAAAGCCTACGCGGGCAAGGGCGCCGACGCGCTCGCGCCGGTGGACCTCGCGGAGGCGCTGACCTCGGCGCTCTCGATGATGGAGCCGCAACTGCGGCAGGGCCGGGTCCGGATCAACCGCGTCCTGCCCGAGGCGCCGGTGATGGTGATGGGCGACCGCGTGCGCATCGAGCAGGTGATCGTCAACCTGATCCGGAACGCGTTCGACGCGGTCAAGAGCGCCCCCGATCCGGAGGTCGACATCCTGCTCGCCCGCGGCGAGACGGCGGTGCTGACCGTGCGCGACAACGGCGACGGAATCGAGGACCTGACCGCGCTCTTCGAGCCGTTCTATACCACGAAGGCACCGGGTGACGGGGTGGGCCTCGGGCTTGCGATTTCCTCCGGGATCGTCGCCGACCTCGGCGGACGGCTCACCGCGCGGAACGCCGAGGGCGGCGGCGCCGTCTTCGAGATGCAGCTTCCGGTCCTGAACGAAGAAACAAGAGCAGCGGAGTGAAGCGCCATGGCCAAGGCCACGAAGATCGCCATCGTCGACGACGAACGCGACATGCGCGAGTCGATCAGTCAGTGGCTCGCCCTCTCCGGCTTCGACACGGAAGCCTTCGAGGGCGCCGAGACGGCGCTGAAGGCGCTCGGCCCGGACTATCCCGGCATCGTGATCACCGACATCAAGATGCCCGGCATCGACGGAATGCAGTTCCTCAAGAAGCTGATGGGCCTCGACAGCGCGCTGCCTGTCATCATGATCACCGGCCACGGCGACGTGCCGATGGCGGTGGAGGCGATGCGCATGGGCGCCTTCGACTTCCTCGAAAAGCCTTTCGACCCCGAGCGCATGACGGAGCTGGCCAAGCGCGCCTCGGCCGCGCGGCGGCTCACGCTCGACACCCGGGCGCTGCGCCGCGACCTCGCCGAGGGCGGGCACATCATGCAGAAGCTGATCGGCGCCAGCGCGGCGATGGAGCGTCTGCGCGAGGATATCCTCGACCTCGGACAGGCGGACGGCCACGTGCTGATCGAGGGTGAAACCGGCACCGGCAAGACGCTGGTGGCGCACGCGCTGCATGCCGTGGGCAGCCGCGCGGGGCGGCGTTTCGTGCTCGTCTCCTGCGGCGCGCTGGAGGACGAGGCGCTCAGGCGCCGCCTCTTCGGCCCATCGGACACGGGCGAGGGACAGCTGCCCGCCGTCGAGGAGGCGCGCGGCGGCACGCTCGTGCTCGAGGATATCGAGACGCTGCCCGACGCGGTTCAGGCCCGGCTGCTGTCGATGCTCGACGAGGAGGGCACGCCGCCAGAGACGCGCGTCGTGGCCATCTCGAACCTCCAGGACGAAGGCGAGACCTGCGAGACGGTGCTGCGCCCGGACCTCTATTACCGCCTCGCCGCGCATCGTATCGTCGTGCCGCCGCTGCGCGCCCGCGGCGAGGACGTGCTGACCCTCTTCACCCGCCTGACCGAGCAGTTCGCCGACGAATACGGCTGCGAGACGCCGCAGGTCAGCGCGCAGGAGGCCGCACAGCTCCTGCAGGCGCCGTGGCCCGGCAACGTGCGTCAGCTCATCAACCTCGCCGAGCGCGCGGTGTTGCAGGCGCGGCGCGGCCAGGGCTCGATCGCCTCGCTGCTGATGAACGATCACGACGAGATGCGCCCGGTGATGACCACCGAGGGCAAGCCGCTCAAGGAATACGTCGAGGCCTTCGAACGGATGCTCATCGACAACGCCATGCGCCGGCACAAGGGCTCCGTCTCGGCGGTGATGGAGGAGCTTTCGCTGCCGCGCCGCACGCTGAACGAGAAGATGGCGAAATACGGCCTGCAGCGCGCGGATTACCTGTAACCGGGGGCCGCGCCCGGGTCTGCGCGCATTTTGCCATTGTATTCCGCGCGACCCTCGCCTTATTGTGTCGGGAGGCGTCGCGCCCAAGCGCCGCGACCGCCGCAGAAAGTTTCTCTGTTTCCGACGCTCAGGGGCGATCCGGCCCGACGATCCGGAACAGACCGATCCGGCGCACGCGCCGGCACGATCGCCCGGACCGCAGCCGCGGAGGGCCCGAACGGATGTCCCCCCGGGGATGTCGAAGTGGAACCGCGATGACGCGCAGACGACCCGATCGCACGGACGGATCGCCGGGAATGTTCCCGCCCTGCCGCGTCGCACCCATCGCACAGACAAGACACGGCCGCCCCGCCCTGCGCCCAGACGGCGCGCGCGCCGGGCCGCCGTGCGAACGGAAGACATGCCAAAGAAGATGCTTATCGACGCCACCCACGCGGAGGAGACCCGCGTCGTGGTGGTGGACGGAAACAAGGTCGAGGAATTCGATTTCGAGTCGGTCAACAAGCGCCAGCTCGCCGGCAACATCTACCTAGCCAAGGTCACGCGGGTCGAACCCTCGCTGCAGGCCGCCTTCGTGGATTACGGCGGCAACCGCCACGGCTTCCTCGCCTTCTCGGAAATCCATCCGGACTACTACCAGATCCCCGTCGCCGACCGCGAGGCGCTGATGGAGGAAGAGCGCGCCTACGCCGAGGAGCAGAACGCGCGCGACGAGCCGGACGAGGAGAAAAAGCCGAGGAAGAGCCGCACGCGCAGCCGCGCCAGGCCCGCACGGGCGAAAAGCGGCGATGCCGAGACGAGGGCCGACCCGGCATCCGACGCCATCGAGGGGATGGAGACGATCGACCCCGGCGACGGCTCCGAAGAGGGCACATCGCCCATGGAACGCGTGGGCGAGACCCCGGTCGCCGCGCCCGAGGACACGGGCGAGGCCGACACGGGCGAGACGGGCGGCAACGGCGCGCAGCCCAACGGCGAGGACGAGGAGCAGCCCTTCGTCGCCGCCGATCATGCCGCCGAGCGCGACGAGTCGATCGAGGCGGTCTCCGAGATCGACGATCAGGAGGACATCCGCCCGCCGCGCAAGCCGCGGCCGCGCCGCTACAAGATCCAGGAAGTGATCAAGGTCCGGCAGATCCTGCTGGTGCAGGTCGTCAAGGAGGAACGCGGCAACAAGGGCGCCGCGCTGACCACCTATCTCTCGCTGGCCGGGCGCTACTGCGTGCTGATGCCCAACACCGCCCGCGGCGGCGGCATCTCGCGCAAGATCACCAACGTCGCCGACCGCAAGAAGCTCAAGGAGATCGCGGGCGAGCTCGACGTGCCGCGCGGCGCCGGGCTGATCATCCGCACCGCGGGCGCCAAGCGCACCCGCGCCGAGATCAAGCGCGACTACGAGTACCTGCAGCGCCTCTGGGAGCAGATCCGCGAACTCACGCTGCAGTCGATCGCGCCGGCGAAGATCTACGAGGAGGGCGACCTCATCAAGCGGTCGATCCGCGACCTCTACAACCGCGAGATCGACGAGGTCCTGGTCGAGGGCGAGGCGGGCTACCGCAACGCCAAGGACTTCATGAAGATGATCATGCCGTCCCACGCCAAGAACGTGAAGCACTACCAGGATGCGCTTCCGCTCTTCGCGCGCTACCAGGTGGAAAGCTACCTCGGCTCGATGTTCAACCCGACGGTGCAGCTCAAGTCCGGCGGCTACATCGTGATCGGCGTGACCGAGGCGCTGGTGGCCATCGACGTGAACTCCGGCAAGGCCACCAAGGAAGGCTCGATCGAGGACACGGCGCTCCGGACCAATCTCGAAGCCGCCGAGGAGATCGCGCGCCAACTCAGGCTGCGCGACCTCGCGGGGCTGATCGTGATCGACTTCATCGACATGGACGAGCGCAAGAACAACGCCGCCGTCGAGAAGAAGCTCAAGGACAAGCTCAAGACCGACCGCGCGCGCATCCAGGTCGGCCGCATCTCGGGCTTCGGCCTTCTGGAGATGAGCCGCCAGCGCCTGCGCCCCGGCATGATCGAGGCGACGACGCAGCCCTGCCCGGCCTGCCACGGCACGGGTCTGATCCGCTCGGACGACAACCTCGCCCTCGCCATCCTGCGCGAGATCGAGGAGGAAGGCGTGCGCGGCCGCTCGCGCGAGGTCCTCGTGAAGGCGCCCGTCGCCATCGCCAACTACCTGATGAACCAGAAGCGCGAGCACATCGCGGTGATCGAGGCGCGCTACGGTCTTTCCGTGCGCATCGAGGGCGACCCGATGCTGGTCAGCCCCGATTACAGCGTCGAGAAGTTGAAACAGGCGACGCGCAGCGTGCCCGAGGCGGTTGTGCCCGTCGTCTCGCTCGCCACGACCGGCGTCGTGCCGGAGGAACCGGAGACGCCGGAGGAGCCCGAGGCACCTCAGGCCGCCCCCGCGCCGGCCGGAACCGCTGAAGAAGACGAGCCGTCGAAGACCAGGAAGAAGCGGCGCCGGAGGCGCCGCAAGAAGCCCGCGCAGGCGCAGCCCGGACAGGAAGAGAGCCTTTCCGAAGCCGCCGGCGCGCAGAGCCCGGCCGAGGCCGGCGAGCCGCTCGAAGCCACCGCGCCCGAGGAGACTCCGACCGCGGCGGCCGGTGACGCCGACGCCCCGCAGGACGGCGCGGCGCCGGGCGCCGATACCGGGGAGACCCCTGCCCCGAAAACGCGCACGCGGCGCAGGCGCCCCAGCCGCGCGCGCAGTTCGACCCCTGCCGAGGCCGCACCGGAAGCGCCCGCCGCCGCGGATGCCGCCGCGTCGGAGCCCACCGCTGAAGCTGAAGCGGCGCCGGACGCCCCGATCCCGGAACCTTCCGCCCCGGCCACGGAGCCTGCGCCTACCCCGGAGCCCGAGGCGGCACCCACCGCGGCGGAGACCGCGCCGGCGCCTTCGGCCGAGGTGCCGGAACCGCCGGCCCCCGCCGGGCCGGACGCGCCGCCGCCGGCAGAGCGCCCGGCCTCCGGAGGCGAGGCTGCGTCGAAGCCGACCCCCGCCGGACAGGAGCCCGAGCCGGTCGGCGCGGGCGACGGTGCCGAGGAGGCGCGCAAGCCGAGGAAGCGGGGCTGGTGGATGCTCGGCCCGCGCTGACCGTTGCCCCCGCCCGCGATGGCGTCCGCCGGGGCGCGGGAGCGGGCGGATCAGGCCTTGCGAACGGTGAAGCGGGTATGGTCCGCGCGATCCTCCGTGGCCTTGAGCCGGTGGCCGGCCTCGGCGCAGAAGTGAGGCACGTCGATCGCCGCCATCGGATCGTCGGCGAGCAGCGCGACCCGCGCGCAGATGCGCCTTCAGCTCGGCAAAGGCCATCTCGACCGGGTTCAAGTCGGGGCTGTAGGGCGGAAGGTATGGAAACCAGCGGCCTCGTGTGCGAAGCGCCTCGGCGGCGCGCTGGCTGCGATGGTGCCGAGGTTGTCGAGAATGAAAACCGTTCGCGGCGCGCGGCACCCGCACCGTTTCCGTCCCGAGGGCGCCGGTGAACTGCCGCGCAGGGTGCCCGGGCCGATACCCTTTCACGGGGCCAGCGCCCCGGTCGTAGCGAAGGCGACCAGAAAGCCGGCAAGTTCCTCAGCCAACAAGGCTTCGATGATCGTGCGGGCATTCGTCCGCAGCCACTCCTCGATCGGGTCGAACCCGGCCTCACCGGCCAGTAACGCAAAGCTCGCAGTCTCGGTCATCCGGTTCATGGGTTCGGGCATCCCTTCGGACCGGGGGCAGGAATGCCCGCACCTCCCTGGCGGTTGACGCCGCCGGTTGGGTGGGTGGATGTGCACCCGAAGATGACGCCGCCTGCAGATTTTCACCAACGCCGAGACACGACCGGCAGACATGCCGCGTGCGTCTTGTCGCAACCCGAAGTTCGTCCCGCAGTGCCATTGGCTCAGGGACTGGGCGCATCCATCACTGCCACCTTCTCGTGCTTTCCCATGCCACTCAGCAGGCATCTGAGGACATCCGACCCGGTGATCATCCGCTTCGCCCCCGGCGACCAGAGCAAGATGACCGTCTCGTCATGGCCGGCGTCCTTGGCGCGCAGCGTTGCGAGCAGGCCGAGGGCCATGTCGAGGGTTTCCGTCGGCCTCGTCACGACGGCCGGGCGATGGCAGTAGTCGTCCGGCGCCACATCGCTCCCGAGGATCAGAAAGTCCCGCAGGAACGCATTCGCGTTCAAGAGCAGACGCGGCTGCGCGTCGTCATCCGCAAGAACGATCCACTTCCTGCGCGACGCGGCCAGCTGACGGACGAAGGGATCGTCCTGCGCGCGCTCGAGTGCCGGAAAGACCGCGCGCCCCTCTTCGAAGGGGAGTTGCACGATGCTGTCGGGATCGAGCGGGTTGCCCTGATCCTGCACGACGAGGTCGTCGAGCGCGAGGAAGTTGATCGCCCCGATCGCTTCCACCCGCCCCACCTCGCTGCCGCTGTTCACGGCGTGGTAGCGAAGGATGTTGTGCAGCTCGCGTTCCCGGAACCAGGGCACGGTTTCGGTGCCGACCCATGCGTCCAGAAGACGGGCCGTGGGCTTTGCGAGCGGCCAGAGCAGGATGCGGTAGACCCGCAGGACCGGCGCGAAGATCGCGACAGCCCGCAGTGCGTTGCGGGAGAAATAGGCCTGCGGCCCGATCTCACCCAGTGCGGTGATGACGACGGTGGAAAAGAGAAAGGCAAGCACCCCCGCCATCACTGAATCCGCCAGCATGGTCAACGCGACGTTGATGGCGACATTGCCGATGAGGATCGTGACGAGCGTGAAATTCGCATCGCGCCTGAGCGCGAGGGCGCTGGAGGCGCTCTTGTCGCCTGCTGCTGCCGCCGCCTCGAGCCGGAGGCGGCTGAGGCTGAAGACGGCGATGTTCGACCCGGAGAACAGGGCCGATTGCGAGATGCAGAAAGCGATTCCCAACCAGATCAGTGCGTCGTTCATGAGGTCTCCCTTGAAATCCGCGTGAACCGGAGGTCCACGACGATCGTCCCGGCGGCAGTCTGAAAAGGACGCCACGACCCCATCAACCGGTTGGTCTCGCGAAATCCGCGGGGTCCTGTCGGGCGCCCGCCCTGCCATGTCGTCCACCCATTCTAACGGGGGCTGGCCACGACGTATCGGGCTGCGGTCGGGCGGCGCATGTCGAGCCCACCGATCACGGCCTGCATGCTGCGCTCCAGGCCATATCCGTGCCACACGTCCCGGTACCGGCCGTCGGAAAATCTCTCCTTGGCGGGTTTCACGACAAAGGCGTCGGCTTCGGCGCCCAGCGCGCCCGTCCGCCTCGACTCGGCAAAGAACGGGGCCGCATCGTATCCCTTGTCGGCCGCCAGTGTCATGCACCGTGTCGACCCCGGCGAGGGCCGCTCGATCATCTCCAGCGACACCTTGTGCTCCCGTTGACCAAGGAATGGGCCAGGTCCGCACGCCGTCCTCGCCGCCCGCAGCCATTGCGGTGCGGGCGTGAGGCAGAAGCTGCAACGCGCCGTGCGAGACCGTGTAGCCCGGGCCGAGCAGGATCATCGCCCCGCTGCAGCGGGATGGCTTGATCGCCAGGCGCCAGTGCATCGGCCTCGCCAGGCTGCGCCTGGACGCCCTCGCGTCAAGCAGCGGCGGCGAGAGCTCGACGACCGTCACCGCGGAGGCGGTCACGCAGGCGAGGCCGAGGGACAGGTACGCCGAGCGGCGGAGCTTCCTCTTGCTCCGCCTCCTCACGTCGGCCTGCCGAACCCTTCGGCCGAGGCCTGGACACAGAGCGTGGCGCTCTACCAAGACGAAAGCGCCGGGCGCGTGACGACGGGCGACGCGAGCGGCGCGAACGCGCAGATCGGCCACGCCTTCGCGCCCGCCGCCAACCCGTCGGACGAAAGGCTGGTGCTCCTCGGCCGCTGAGCGGTTCCCCGCCGCGTCCTCGGGGACGGCGCGCGCGGGGTATTCTCTGTCCCCGGCATCGCTGCCTCCCCTGCTGCGGCGCCTCGGAGTCGCCGCTTTTCTGTGTCCGCCCTCTTGCCGCCCCGCGCGGGCGCTAATCAACCTTAAGTAAATCAGGCCATAAGGCCGATGACACCCAACGACGTTTTGGCCGCTCCGTACCCTCCCCTACCTCTGCCTCTGGCGGTGCGCGTGCCGCGTGCCTCCCGCAGACCTCCCAGGCTCCTCCCGGCGTGCCTCCCG
>NZ_JAWLFS010000286.1:0-3444 GCF_041685465.1 Rhodosalinus sp.
TTTCGCCGGCGCGCCGCAGACGACCGAGTTCCGCAAGCTGCGCAAGCGCATCGTGCGCCAGACGCGCGAGGCGATCGAGCACTACGGCATGGTCGTGCCGGGCAGCGGGGCGGCCGAGGGCGGGCGCGGCGCGCGCTGGCTCGTCTGCCTCTCGGGCGGCAAGGACAGCTACACGCTCCTCGCGGTGCTGACGGAACTCAGGTGGCGCGGACTGCTGCCCGTGGAGATCCTCGCCTGCAATCTCGACCAGGGGCAGCCGGGCTTTCCGGCGACCGTCCTGCCCGAGTTCCTGAGCGCGCGCGGCGTGCCGCACCGGATCGAGTACCGGGACACCTACTCCGTCGTCACAGGGAAGGTGCCCGAGGGGCGGACCTATTGCGCGCTCTGCTCGCGGCTCCGCCGCGGGCATCTCTACCGGATCGCGCGGGAGGAAGGATGCAGCGCGGTGGTGCTCGGCCATCACCGCGACGACATCCTCGAGACCTTCTTCATGAATCTCTTCCACGGCGGGCGCCTCGCCACCATGCCGCCCAAGCTGGTGAACGACGAGGGCGATCTCCTGGTGCTGCGCCCGCTCGCCCATGTGGCGGAGGCGGACTGCGACCGCTTCGCGCGGGCGATGGGCTACCCGATCATCCCCTGCGATCTCTGCGGCAGTCAGGATGGGCTGCAACGCCAGCAGGTCAAGGCGATCCTCGACCAGTGGGAACAGAACAGCCCCGGCCGGCGACAGGTCATGTTCCGCGCGCTGATGAACGCGCGGCCCTCGCATCTGCTCGATCCGAACCTCTTCGACTTCGCCGGCCTCTCGGCGGCGGCAGCACCGGCCGGGACGGATTCGGCGGAAATACCCGCCTTGCGTTAACCCGAAACTCAGACATACGGCCTCAGGTTGCAGACCAGCGGCGAGGATCGCCGCATGCGTCAGCCTGGGGTCCGCGCCATGCCGTTTCAGTCCGCGTCTGCGCCCGCCGCCTTTCGCCGCCGTCTGCGGCGCGCGCTGGCCGAGCCGTCGCTTCTCGCCTTCATTCCCGCGCTGTCGCTCGCGGCTTTCTGGATGGGCGGAGAGGGCGCGCTGATCGCGACCGCGCTCGGTCTGCCCGCGCTCTTCGCGCTGGCCGGCGGCTTCGAGGGGGCGGCGCCCGACAGCGACCCGCGGCGCGACCCGGTCACCGGCCTCGCCGCGGCCGAGGCGCTGACGCCCGCGCTCGACGCGGCGCGCGAGCGCGCGGCGGGTGGCGGGCTTGGCACGGGATGCCTCCTGCTCGAAATCGACGACTTCGAGGAGCTTCGCGCGCGCCACGGGGCGGAGGCGGAGGAGCGGTTGCTGCGCGGCGCGGCGGACCGGTTGCGCGCGGCGTTGCGCGACGGCGACGCGATCGCCCGGCTGGCCGACGCGCGCTTCGGCGTCGCGCTTCACCCGGCACGCCGCCTCGACCTCGAGGCGGGCTTGCAGATTGCCGCCCGGCTGCAGCGCGCGGTGGAGGAGCCGGTCACCATCGACGGCGCCTCGGTCTATCTGACGGGATCGGTCGGCTTCGCGCTGTCGCGCCGTCTGCCGGAGGCGGACGGGCCGCGCCTGCTCCGCGCGGCGGCGGCGGCCCTCGCGGAGGCGCAAGCCGCCGGGCCCGCCTGCGTGCGCGCCCATTCGCCCGGGATGACGCAGACCCTGCCCGACCGCGCCGAGGTTGCCGACGCGGCCGCCGAAGCGCTGGAGGCCGGGCGCATCGTCCCGTGGTTTCAGCCGCAGGTCTGCACGGACACCGGGCGGATCACCGGTTTCGAGGCGCTCGCGCGCTGGATCCACCCCGAGCGCGGCCCGATTCCCCCGGCGGAGTTCCTGCCCGCGCTCGAGGAAGCGGGCCTGCTGGCCCGTCTCGGCGAGCATATGCTGCGCCAGTCGCTGAGCGCCCTCGCCGCCTGGGATCGCAGCGGGCTCGACGTGCCGAGCGTCGCCGTGAACCTTTCGGCCGCCGAGCTGCGCGACCCGACGCTTGCCGACCGAATCGCATGGGAGCTCGACCGCTTCGGCCTCGCGCCCGACCGCCTGACGCTCGAAGTGCTCGAAACGGTGATCGCCGGCGCGCCCGAGGACGTGACGGCGCGCAACGTGAACGCGCTCGCGGCGATGGGGTGCGGCATCGACCTCGACGATTTCGGCACGGGCCACGCGTCCTTCGCGGCGCTGAGGCGTTTCCGGGTGCGGCGCATCAAGATCGACCGCTCCTTCGTCACGAAATGCGACCGTGACCCGGACCAGCAGCGCCTGGTGACCGCTGTGCTCTCGATGGCCGATCAGCTCGGCCTCGCGACTCTGGGCGAAGGCGTCGAGACCGGCGGCGAGCACGCGTTGCTCGCGCAGCTCGGATGCGATCACGTGCAGGGCTTCGGCATCGCACGCCCGATGCCGTTCGACGACACCCCGGAATGGCTGGCACGCCACGCGATGAAGCTCGACGCACCGCCCCGAATCGGCCGCGGCGCAGGGTAAAACCGCGACCGCCCAGCGCGCGCCCCCCGCCGCCGCGAGCGAGCCGGTCCGGCCGGGCTGCCACCGCACATGCGGGACCGGATGCGGCGCCCGCGTGCTGCCGCCGGGGTCGCCCGGCCCCTGCACGCCCCGATGCGGGACGGTGCGAACCCGCCTTCCCCGAGCGCCCGGCGTCTCCGACGCATGCAGAGGCGTCATGCCGCAGCGGTGTCGCCATCGCCTGCGCCCGGCGTTCATCTTGTTTGTATGCTTATGTCTTGAACGGTCCACAGCGACGGCGTCACGGCACGTCCAGAGGCGCGGCCAGCTCCCGGGAAACCCTTTCTCTGAGGCCTCTGGCGCGTTAACGCCCTTAAACCACGCAGACCGGAGGAGCCCACCCGGATTGTTTGCATGGGTTCGACAAATTTCTTGCCCGGCACGGAAAGCTCTGCAACAGTTCCTCAAAAGATACGCGCGCCGACCACCGTCCGCCTGTGGCGGGGAACGGGCGCGCGACACAACAGGGAAGGAGGGCGCGACTTGGGCCACTATGTCCGTCCGAAGACGCTGCGCGACGCGGTCGCCACGCTTCAGGAACACCCGGGGATGCGAATCCTTGCCGGGGGCACCGACGTCTACCCGATGCTGGGCGAGGCCGTGCAGGACGCGGACCTCCTGGACATCACTGGCGTGGCCGCGCTGCGCGACATCACCTCGGGGCCCGACGGGCTTCGCATTGGCGCGCTCGCCACCTGGACCGACGTGCAGCGTGCCGATCTGGGGCCGGCATTCCATGCGCTGCAGGAGGCCGGGCGCGAGGTCGGCTCGCCCCAGATCCAGAACGCGGCGACCGTGGCGGGCAATATCTGCAATGCATCCCCGGCCGCGGACGGCACCGTGGCGCTGCTCGCGCTGGGCACCGAGGTCGAGATCGAGGGCCCCTCCGGCATGCGGCGGGTGGCGCTCGGCGA
>NZ_JAWLFS010000055.1:0-14187 GCF_041685465.1 Rhodosalinus sp.
GCGGCTGTCCACCGGCTTCCAGAGGAGCTCGCCCGAAACGCCGGCATACATCGTCTCGAGGTACCCCGCCGTGACGCGGCTGTAGACGTCGCGCGCCGGCCGCCCGAAATGAGCGAGCGTCAGATGCTCGATCGCCGGGTCGCCTTCGGCCGAGTACTGCGGCCGCCGCGTCCGGACATAAGGAAGGTCCGAGTCGCCCTCGCGGGTGATCGAATCGAGGTTGCCGCCCACCTTCTTGGTGACCGACCCCGACAGAACCAGCCCCGGCCGGATCCGGTAGGCCGCCTCGGCGCGGGCGCCGACGTCGGCGCGCGCCGGATTGTCCGGATCGAAGACGCTGAGCTGCAGGTAAGGGCCTATCGACCAGGCGAAGCGCGGGTAGAGATCCGGCATCGGCGCGGGTGCCTTGCGCCAGCCGTCGGTGATCTGAGCGCGCGCGAGCGTCTCGACCGCCGCGTCGTTCTCGAGTCGTTCGAGATCGTTGCGCCGGAGCGTGATCGCGCTCATCTCCATGCCCCGCTCGACCGGCACGATCACGAATTCCTCGACCGATGCCGGAAGCGTGCGTGTCATCGCCCTCGCCGTGCGGCCGACCGCCTGCGGGGTCGCCCCGTAGGTGGGGTTGCGCAGGCGGACCGTTGCGCGGCGCGGCTCCAGCCGCAGTCCCTCGAATACCAGATCGTCGCGGGCCATGAGCTCGGAGAGCTCCCGGCGCGCTTCTGTGACCGTATCGGTATCGGTCGTCCAGCCCAGATCGCGCGCCCCCTCCGCCGGCCGCACGGCGACCGGAACCGGGCCGGGCTCCAGCCCGGCGGGCGTGCCGGTGCTGCGCGGATTGAAATGCAGCGTGACCTGCGCACCGACCTCCTCGCCGTAGACATGGTAGAGCGAGACCTGCGTGCCGTTGTCGAACCTGTAATCCAGCCCGAGGTTCCACGGCGAGGACTCGCGGAAGTCGCCGTCGCGCCGTTCCTGCTCGTAGTCGTCGGAGGAATATTCCGCCTTCAGCGTCAGCCGCCGCGTCGGCGTCCAGGCAACGCCGCCGAAGGCCGCCACGTCGCCGCGGAACCAGCGGTCGTAGGTCGGCAGACCGCCCTCGCCAAGCAGCTCGGACGGGCGGTCGCCCATCGTGCCGAAGGCGCCGCGACTGCCGAGCCGCCCCCAGCCGAGACCGCCGGTCACCCTGAGCCGGGGCGTCACCGCCTTCGTCGCCACGACGTACTCGCCGCCGTAGAGGCCCGTCCCGATGAAGTCCTGAAGGCCGACGAGCACCGCGGGCCGGCGTGTCCCCTCCGTCAGGATCTGGTAGCGCAGGTCGAAACTGCGATCGTAGTAGCGCGGGTCGGTCCAGGCGGGCTGTCCCGGGGGATCGGGAAAGAAATCCTCGATCACGGCGTAACGGAAGGCCCCGGACAGGCGCGGCGTGAGCTGGAAGCGCAGCGTCGTGCGCGTCGCCCCTCCGAAGTGGCTGACCGTGCTCGACACCGTCGCGTCGGGCGTGACCTCCGCCGTGGGCATGTCGACGAGTCCCGGCACGCCGTAGAGGTTGAAACTGCTCTCGACGGGCTGCGCGTCCGCCGGCGCGGCGAGCGACACCGCGGCGAGTGCGCCCGCGCTCAACAGCGGGCGCAGCGCGCGGAACCCTCGGGACGCGGAATGGCTCATCGAGGTGCTCTTCTTGCCCAACGTCCCCGGTGCTACGTCACAACGTCGCGTAAGTCCATCATCGCGGCCGACTGCGCGGCGCGCGTTGCACGGGAGGCACGCACCCTCGCGCGTTAACATGCCCGAAAGCTCTCGCCGGTTATCCCGGAGGCGGGTGAGAGAAGGGTGGTGAGCATGGCTGCCGACAGCAATGTCGCGCCGGTCATCATCAGGAAGAAGCGGCGGCAGAAGGACGCCGGGGGTCACCACGGCGGCGCGTGGAAGGTCGCCTATGCCGATTTCGTGACCGCCATGATGGCCTTCTTCATGCTGATGTGGCTGCTGAACGCGACGACGGAACAACAGCGCAAGGGGATCGCGGACTATTTTACCCCGACGATCCCGATCGCGCGCGATTCAGGCGGCGGCGACGGTGCGCTCGGCGGCGAAAGCCCCTTTGCCGAGGCAGCGCGGCAGCGCAGCGCCTCGGGTGGTGTCTGGGTCGAGGCGCCGCAGCCGCCGGGCGAGGCCGGCCCCGAGCAGGCCGAGCTCGAGGCGCTGGCCGAGGCGCTGCGCGGGCGCGGCGGCGAAAGCCTCGTCGCCGACCCGGAGAAACGCCACATCGTGACGCGCGTCACCGACGAGGGCCTGATCGTCGAGCTCTTCGCGCGCCCCGGCGCGCCGCTGCACGATGCGGACGGGCCGACGCCGCTGTTGCGCGCGCTCGCGGGCGTGGTGGCGCGCGCGGCGGGGATGGTGGAGAACGGCGTCGCGGTCGAGGCGCATCTTCGCGCCCGGCCGGTGGTTCTGGCGCGCAACCCGATCTGGCGCGACAGCACCGCCCAGGCGCAGGATCTGCGCCGCCTTCTGCAGGACGAAGGCCTGTCGCCCGGGCGCATCCGCCGCGTCACGGGTCACGCCGACCGCGATCCTGCGGTCGCCGATCCGATGGCCGCGCGCAACGACCGCTTCGAGGTGATCTTTCTGCGAGAGGGGAGGGAATGACGCCGGCGCGGACGGTCCCTGCGCCGTTAGGCCGGCCTTAAGACGCCCTGCCGTACTGCTCGCACCGTTCGCAGGGGTGCGAGACTGCAGAAAGGCGCGGCCATGACGATTTCTTCCTCTCTCAATGCCGGTGTCGCGGCGCTCATGGCGCATGGCAGCCGGCTGGCAAGCATCTCCGACAATGTCGCCAATGCCTCGACCTACGGCTACAAGCGGGCGGAGACGGATTTTCAGTCGCTGGTGCTCGCCGATTCCGGGGCCGGTTACACCGCCGGTGGCGTCCAGGCGCAAAGCCAGCGTCAGATCGGCGAAAACGGCTCGGTCGTGGGGACGAACAACCCGACCGACCTCGCCGTGCGCGGACGCGGGTTCCTTCCGGTGGCACGCGCCACGGACGTGGCGCAGGGCGGGCAACCCCAGATGCTGCTCACCACGACGGGATCCTTTCGCACCGACGCCGAGGGCTACCTGCGCACCGGCTCCGGCCACGTGCTGATGGGCTGGCCGGCGAATGCCGACGGCAGCATCCCGGCCTATCCCCGCGACACGAGCCAGGGTCTCGAACCGATCCGCATCGACGCCAATCAGCTCGACGGGCAGCCCACGACCAGCATGTCGCTGGGCGTGAACCTCCCGGCCGCGGACACGATGGCCGGTGCCGCCGGTGCGCCGCAGCTTCTGTCCGTCGAGTATTTCGACAACCTGGGCGCGTCGCAGAACCTCGACTTCACCTTCACGCCCACCGTGCCGGCGGACGGCGCCTCGAACGAGTGGACCCTGGAAATCACGGATGCCGCGACCGATACGGTGGTGGGCGAATACACGCTCGCCTTCGACGACAGTCCGGAGAACGGCGGATCCCTCGATGCCGTGACCACGATTTCCGGCGACGCCTACGATCCTGCCACCGGCACGCTCTCCGTCGAGACGGCGAGCGGCCCGATCGAGATCGACATCGGCCAGCCGGGCGAGGGCGGTGGCATGACGCAGCTCGCCGGCAGTTTCGCACCCCTCGCGATCGAGAAGGACGGCTTTCCCGTCGGCAACATGACCGGGGTCGAGGTGGACGAGACGGGCAACGTCTCCGCGATCTTCGACACCGGCCATACGCGCCGGCTCTACCAGGTTCCGCTCGCCGACATGCCCAATCCGGAGGGCATGACGTCCCTCGATCAGCAGACTTATCTGCCGTCGCCCGACAGCGGCGCCTATTTCCTCTGGGATGCCGGCGACGGACCGACGGGCGACGTCGTCTCCTCCGCGCTGGAGGAGTCGGCCACCGACGTCGCGGAGGAACTGACCGACATGATCCGCACGCAGCGCGCCTATTCGTCCAACGCCAAGGTGATCCAGACCGTGGACGAGATGTTGCAGGAAACCACCAACCTGAAGCGCTGAGCGTATCGCCGGAGATAGACCATGACCCTGAGCGTCTCGCTGTCCAACGCCCTGAGCGGGCTCTCGGCCGCCTCGCGCGCCGCAGATCTCGTCTCCTCGAACATCGCCAACGCGTTGACACCGGGATATGGCCCGCGCGCGCCTGCGCTTTCGGCCCGCGCCCTCGGCGGCGTTGCGGTCGAGGGGGTGCAGCGCGACGTCGATCCGGTTCTCGTCGCCGACCGTCGTCAGGCGGACGCGGCCCGCGCCGGCGCCGAGGCCGAGCGCGGCTTCCTGTCCCGGCTCGAACGGCTGATCGGGGGGCCGGACGATCCGGGTGCGCTTTCGGCCCGCGTGGCGGAGTTCGAGGCCGCGCTCACCTCGGCCGCCGGGGACCCGGCCGCGCCGCAACGGCTGGAGGCGTCGGTGATGGCCGCCGAGCGCCTCGCGTCCGGCCTGCGCGATGCGGCGGAGGGCGTGCAGGCCATGCGGGCGGAGGCGGACGGCGACATCGCAGGCATGGTCGATCGCATGAATGCCGGCCTCGCACGGGTGCAGGACCTGAATTCCACGATCGTGGCCACCGATGCGCGCGGGCAGGACACCGCCGGGCTGCTCGACCGCCGCCAGCAGGCCATCGACGGCCTCGCCGAACTCGTCCCCCTGCGCGAGGTGGCGCGGCCGGGCGGGGCGGTCGCGCTTTACACCGCCGGGGGTGCCGCACTGCTGGACGGGACCGCCGCCGAGATCGGCTTCGATCCCTCGCCGGTCGTCACCGCCACCCTGCGCGCCGAGACGGGCGGGCTCTCCGGTCTCACGATCGACGGCCGCACACCGGGTCCGGGCGCCTTCGACGGTGGCGCCCTCGAAAGCCGCTTCGCGCTGCGCGACGATCTCGCGGTGTCGGCCCAGACGGGCCTCGACGCGCTGGCGCGCGACCTTGTCGCCCGGGTCGGGGACGATCTGCCGGACGCGAGCCGCCCGCCCGGCGCACCCGGGCTCTTCACCGATGCAGGCGCAGCCTTCGACCCCGGCACCGAGGCCGGGCTCGCCGGTCGCATAGCGGTCAACGACGCCGTCCGCCCGGAGGCCGGGGGCGCCGCCTGGCGCTTGCGCGACGGTCTTGGCGCCGCCGGTCCGGGCTCGGCCGGCGACGGCAGCCTGCTGGGCGCCATGCGCGATGCGCTGGCCGAACGCAGAGCGCCCGTCTCGGACGGCTTCGGGCCCACCCCGCGCGGGGTGGGCGCCCTGGCGGCGGATCTCTCTGCGCAGGTCGCCACACGGGGACAGGCTGCCGAAGCCCGCCAGAGCCACGCCGCCGCGCGCCACTCCGAACTTGTCGAGGCCGAAGGGCGCGCGGGGGTCGATACCGACGACGAGCTGCAGAGCCTTCTGCTGATCGAACAGACCTACGGCGCCAATGCGCGGATGATCCGCGCAATCGACGAGATGATGGACACGCTGACGAGGCTTTGATCATGACCGCACCGCGCATCGGCGATCTCGCACAGCTTCACCTCTTCCGCGCGCAGGCGGGTCGCCTGCGATCGGATCTCGCGGCCCGCGGGCAGGAGCTGTCCACCGGCCAGGCCGCCGATGTCGCGCGGCATCTGGGCGGCGACACCGCGCGCCTCGCCGCGCTGGACCGCGATCTCGCGCTCTCCGAACCGCTGCGGCGCAATCAGGCGGAGGCGGCGGCCCGCGCGACGGCGATGCAGGCCGCGCTCGGCCGCGTGCGGGAGACGACCGAGACGCTGACGGCGACGGTGCGCGCCGCCGCGCAGGGCAACCTGCCCGCCGGAACCGCGGCCGCTTCCGAGGCGGCCCGCGGCGCCTTCGCCGAGATCGCCTCGGCGCTCGATACGGCGGTGGCCGGCCGCAGCCTCTTCGCCGGCGCGGCGCCGCAGGGGCCGGCACTGGCGCCGGCCGAAGAGATGCTCGACGCCCTGCGCGGCGCGATCGGGACCGAGACAGAGGCGCAGGCGATCGCGGATATCGTCGGGGACTGGTTCGCGCCGGGGGGCGGGTTCGAGGCCGTGGGATACCGCGGTGCCGACACGCCGGCCTCGCCTGTCCCGCTCGGGAACGGGGCCGGCGCTTCGCTCGATATCCGCGCTGACGACCCTGCGCTGCGCGGGACCCTTGCCGCCACCGCGCTCGCGGCGCTTGCCGACGACCCTGCGCTCGAGGTTCCGCCGGGCACGACCGATGCGCTTCTCGACCGCGCGGGCGCCGCACTGACCGCCTCCGGCGAGCCGCTCACCGAGCTGCGCGCCCGTCTCGGGGTCGAGGAGGCGCGCATCGAGCGCGCTGGCGCACGGCTCGCCGCCGCCCGCGAGGGGGCCGAAACCGCGCGCGCCGCGCTTGTCGAGGTGGACGGATACGAGGCCGCGACCCGGATGCAGGCGCTCGGTCAGAACCTCGAGAGCCTCTATGCCGTGACGGCACGCCTGTCGCGACTCACCCTGCTGGAGGCGCTGCGATGAGGGCGATCGCACGGCTCGCTGCCGCGGCCGCGCTCTGTGCCGTCTCGGGCGCGGTCGCGGCCGGGCCGGTGCGGATCAAGGATCTTGTGGAGTTCGATGGCGTGCGGGGCAACGATCTCGTCGGTTACGGCCTCGTCGTCGGGTTGAACGGCACCGGGGACGGGCTGCGCAATGCTCCCTTTACCGAGGAGATGATGACCAACATCCTCGAGCGTCTCGGCGTCAACGTCACCGGAGAGCAGTTCCGCCCGCGCAACGTGGCGGCCGTCTTCGTCACCGCCGCGCTGCCGCCCTTCGCGCGCAGCGGGAGCCGGATCGACGTGACCGTGTCGGCGATCGGTGACGCCGACAGCCTGCTCGGGGGCACGCTCGTGATGACCCCGCTCAATGCCGCGGATGGCGAGATCTACGCCGTGGCGCAGGGCACGGTGATCGCCGGTGGCGCGAGCGTCGAAGGCGAAGGCGCCGAGGTGGTGCAGGGTGTGCCGACCTCCGGCTCGATCCCCTCGGGCGGGCGCGTCGAGCGGGAGGTGGAGTTCGACTTCGCCGACATGGAGAGCGTGCGTCTCGCGCTGCGCGAACCCGACTTCACGACCGCCAGCCGGATCGAGGCGGCGCTCAACCGGGATTTCGGCCGCGAGGTCGCGGTGATGCTCGACTCGGGCACCGTCCGGCTGGACATCGAGCGTACTGGCGCGCGTTCGCCTGCGCATGCCCTCGGGCGGGTCGAGACCATTGCCGTACGCCCGGAACGCCGCGCGCGGATCGTCGTCGATCAACGCTCCGGCACCATCGTGATGGGCGAGGACGTGCGTATCTCGCGCGTGGCGGTTGCGCAGGGCGGGTTGACGTTGCGCATCGCCGAGGCGCCGCTGGCAGTGCAGCCCAATCCGTTCGCCGGCGGTGAGACGGTCGTCGTCCCCCGGACCGAGGCCGATCTCGAGGAGGAGGAGGGTGTCGGCCTTGCCGAGGTGCCCGAGGGAACCTCGCTCTCGGAGGTGGTCGCGGGACTGAACGCCCTGGGTGTCGCCCCACGCGACATGATCGACATTCTCAAGAGCATCAAGGCCGCCGGCGCACTGCATGCGGAGTTTGTCGTGCGCTGATCATCGCGCCGCCCGGCGCCGCGGCGGGCCGGGGCATGGTCGGTCCGCGGGCCGGCGTGACGGCCGGCGGCGGCATCCTTGCGCGCCGGCGGCGGCGCCGGCGGATAGCGTGGCCGCATCACGGGCGGTCGCGCCGCGCCCGGAAGGCATGACGCGCGGTCCTCGTGATCTGCCGGACGCCGCAGAGTCCCGACGCCGCGACCGTGTGCAGGGCGAGACCGCGTGCGGGACGAGAGGGATCTTGTCGGACCGGTGGCGCGCAGAGGGCGCCCGCGATGGCCGATCAGAGATAGCTCCGGACCAGCGCGCCGGCGATCAGGCTCCACCCGTCGGCCACCACGAAGAAGGCGAGCTTGAAGGGCAGTGCGACAATCGCCGGAGGCACCATCATCATCCCCATCGACATCAGAACGGCCGCGACGACGAGATCGATGATCAGGAACGGCAGGAAGATCAGGAAGCCGATCTGAAAGGCCTGCGCGATCTCGGAAAGCATGAAGCTCGGCACGAGGACCGAAAGCGGCATTTCGCCCGGGGCCGTCTCGACGGGGGTGTCGCGCAGGTCTGCCATCGCCGCGAGCGTGCTGCCGTCTACGCGGCTGGTCATGAAGCCGCGAAAGGGCTCCATCGCGGCATCGAAGGCCGCGTCCACCGCCAGCCGCCCCTCGATCAGGGGATCGACGCCGGCGCTCCAGGCCGCGGTGAAGACAGGTTCCATCACATACCAGGTCAGAAAGAGCGCGAGGCTCACGATCAGCATGTTGGGCGGGGACTGCTGCAACCCGAGGCCCTGCCGCAGGATGGCGAGAACGGTGACCAGAAAGGGAAAACATGTGATCATCACCGCGATGCCCGGGGCGAGGCTGAGCACCGTGAGCAGCAGGATGAGCTGGATGCTGCGCGCCGTGAGGCTTCCGTCCTCGCCGAGGCCGATGGTGATCTCCTGCGCGCCCGCCGGCCCGGCGACGAGGGTGGCCGCGAGGGCGATCACGCCGCGCAGGGCCGTCATGCGAGCCCGGCCTCGAGGTCGGCGACCTCGGTCAGGCGCACGGCGAGTTGGCCCGCCTGATCGCCCTCGAGCTCTTCGAGTTCGCCGCGGGCGATGAGCCGATCGCCGATATAAAGTTCCACAGGGTCGTCAACCCGGCGGTCAAGCGTCAGCACGGCGTTCTCGCCGAGGCGCAAGAGATCGCGGATCAGCGGGCGCGCACGTCCGACGCAGACCGTGATCTCGATCGGCACGGCCGTGAAGCTGCGCGCCGTTTCGGTCAGCGTCGGGTCGTCGGGGCGGTCATCCATGGCGTGTCTCCGGCTCCGGTTCCTGGAAATAGGCGCGAATCGCGTCGCCGACCGCGTCGACCGCCGCGTCGAGATCGATCTCGCGTTCGGTGCTGCCGATTCCGATCTCCACCTGCCCGGCGCCGAGCATCGGGTCGGTGCGCAGGCGCACCGGGAAGGGCAGCGTGTCCTCGATCAGGCCCGCGACCGCCGTCTCGCTCTCGGGCGCAACGACGACCTCGGCCATGCCTTCGGCCCCGTCCCGCGCGAGCGTGGTCAACTGCTCGACCACATGCGGGCCGAGCGTGGCGCGGGCCGTCTCCGGCAGCAGCGAGCCGGCGATCCGGTCGAAAAGGGGGGCAAGGTTGCGTGCCACCTGCGCATGGGCTTCCTGATAGGTGAAGGACATCTCCTGCAGGCATCGCGCCAGATCCGATCGCAGGTGTGCGGTCTCGTCGGACCGTGCCTTCGCCGCGTCGTCCCAGCCGGCGCGATAGCCCTCCTCGAAGGCTGCGAGGCGATGCGTCTCGAAAGCCTCGCCCCCGGGTTCGGCGGCATCGCGGTGCGCGCCGCCGAAATCCTCGAGCAGATGCGCGATGGACATCACGCGCGCTCCTGCTCGTCGTCGAGCCAGCTGGACAGGATCTCCATGGTCTCCTCGCGCCGCTCGTCGATCAATGCGCGCAGGCGGTCCACGGGCGGGGCCTCCGGCGTCCCGTCCTGTCCGGTGACCGTCGGCAGCTGCGCCGGCTCGAAGGGCCCCGTCTCGATCACCCCGTCGAGGGCCTGCGCCGGCGCGGGGGCATCGGCCGTGGCGTGCGGGCCCGTGTCGCGCGCGGGACCGGCAAGGAGATCGGAGGTGTCGTCGCGGACGTCCGGCCGGCGCGTCAGCAACGGACGCAGCACGAAGAGCGCGAGCACCAGGATGACCAGCGCGAGCACTGCAAGCTGCACGAGGCGCATCGTGTCGAGCGCCAATGCGTCGACCCATCCCGACCGGGCCGTCGTGCCGCGCTCCGCCGGCGCCGCCGCGAGCGGCATGGAGCGAATGGTGATCTCGTCCCCGCGCGCCGCGTCGAACCCCACCGCCGAGGCCACGAGGCCGCGGAGCGAATCGAGTTCGTCCTCGGGCAGGGGGGTGAAGTCCTGCGAGTCTCCGGCATTGGTGCCGCCGACGAGGACGGCGACGGTGAGCCTGCGGATCGCGCCGGGGGCGCGCAGGACTTCGCGCTCGGTTTCCGACACCTCGAAATTGACCCGTTCGCGCGTCCGGCTGTCCGTACTGTTGCGGTTGTCCTCCCCGCCGGCGTCGCCGTCGGGCAGGTTGGAGGCCACGCCGACCGCGCCGCCGCTCTCCTGTGCCTGGCTGCTCCGTTCTTCCGTATCGGTGCTGATGGCGATGCGGCTGTCCGGGTCGAGTCGCCGCTCGCGGATCGTTTCCTGTTCGGTCACCGTCTCCAGGGCGACCTCGACCACGGCGTTGCCGTGCCCGACGCGCGCCTCGACGAGGCGGAGCACCCGCTCCCGCAGGCGGGCCGTCCGATCCTCGCCCGCGTCGCTTTCGGTCTCGGCCCCCGCGGTCACCAGCTCTCCCCCGTCGTCGACGACGGTCACGTCCTCGGGGTCCATGTCGGGGACCGCGCCCGCGACGAGATGGCGCAGCGCCTGTGCCTGGTCGGCCGAGACATCGCCCGTGCGCCGCGTCACGGCGACGGAGGCCGTCGGCCGCAGGTCCCGCTGGAAGGAGCGCCCGCCGACGTTGGCGATATGCACCCGCGCCGCGCTGACGCCGGGGCTCGCCGCGATGGTCCGCGCGAGTTCTCCTTCCTTGGCGCGCCAGTAGGCGGCATCGAACATCTGGCTCGTGGTTCCGAACCCGGAGAGCGAATCGAGCAGCTCGTATCCCTGTCCCGACGTCGCCGGCAGCCCCTCGCCGGCCAGCGCCATGCGCAGTCGGTCCCGCTCGCTCGCGGGCACGTGGATCGAATCACCCCGCACCTCGAAGGGCACGCCGCGCCCCTCGAGCGCGGTCACCACCTCGCCGGCAGCGGCCCCGTCGAGGCCGTCGTAGAGCAGCGCGAGCCCCGGTTGCGCCGCCATGCGCGCCATGGCCAGAACGCCCGCGAAAACCGCCACGGCCGCGCCGATCGCCACGGCCCGCCGCACCGGGGTCAGCGCGCGCCAGAGAGAAAGCACTTGTTGCACGACAGGCCTCCTGACCGCCGGGCCTTCTGCCCGCTTCGGATGCCAGTCTTGGGCCACCGCGCTTAACATTCGGTTAGCCCTTGGCTGTCAGCGTGTGATCCGTCGAAAGGAGGATTCGCGCCATGTCCGAGGCCGACGCGACCGAGGCGCCCAGGCGGCGCAGCCGGCTGCCCCTGATCCTGGGGCTCCTTCTGCCCCTGGCCGGAGGAGCGGCGGGGTTTTTCGCCGTGCGCGAAGGGTTTCTCGATCCGGCTGCCTTCGTCCGTCCGGCCGAGACCGGGGCGGACATCGCCCCGGACGCGCTGGCGGACACGGCCTTCGTGCCGCTCGACACGATCGTCGTCTCGCTCGCCTCGGGTTCCGCTGGCCGGCACCTGCGCTTCACCGCCGAGCTCGAGGTGGCGCCGGCGCACCGCGCCGAGGTGGAGCGGCTGCGCCCCCGCGTCGTCGATGTGCTCAACGGCTATCTCCGGGCGCTCGACCAGAGCGACTTCGAGGCGCCGGGCGCGCTCGTGCGGCTGCGCGCGCAGATGCTCCGCCGCGTGCAGATGGTTACCGGCGACGGAAAGGTGCGCGACCTCCTCGTGATGGAATTCGTGATGACTTGAGGATCGAGATGGATCTGATCGCCGACATTCTGCTCGCCGCGGGTGCTCTGGGCGCCGGGCTGTACTGTTTCGTGCTGGCACGGCGCCTGTCGCGCTTCAACGATCTCGAGGGTGGAGTGGGCGGGGCCGTCGCCGTGCTTTCCGCGCAGGTCGACGACCTGGCGCGGACGCTGGAGACGGCGCGTGCGGCCGCGGATCAGTCGAACGGATCGCTGGAGGAGCTGACGGGCCGGGCCGAAACGGTCGCCAAGCGGCTCGAACTGCTCGTCGCGTCGATGCATGATCTGCCCGATGGCGAGCCGCCTGCGTCCGAGGCTGCGGCCCGGCCGCCGTCGGAACCCGTGTTCACGCGGCGTGCCCCGGCGGAGGCGGAGCGTTGAGCGCCGCGTCCGGCTCCCGTCCAGGGGCGCGTCGCGCACCGCGCCGCAGCGGCCGCGGCACGCTTGCCGTGATCGCGGCCCTGCTCATCGGATCGGCCCTGCTGCGCCTCGGCGCCGACGCCGGACAGGCGCTCGCGCGCGCGCCGGAGAGCCCTGAAGACGCCGCGGGCGGGGACGGCTGCACGCCGCCTCCCGATGTCGCGCGCGTCCTCGACGCGCTTGCCGAGAGGGAGGCCCGCCTCGACACACGCGCAGAGGAGATCGACGCCCGGACACAGGCGCTCGCCGTGGCCGATGCCGAGATCGACCGCCGCATGGCCGAGCTCGAGGAGGCCGAGGCGACGCTCCGCGCCACGATCGCCGATGCAGAGACAGCCGCGGAGGACGACCTGACGCGTCTGACCGAGGTCTACGAATCGATGAAGCCGAAGGAGGCCGTGCCGCTGTTCGAGGCGATGACGCCCGAGTTCGCGGCGGGGTTCCTCGGCCGCATGCGGCCGGAGGCCGCGGCGGGCATCCTCGCGGGCATGACGCCGGACTCGGCCTACGCGGTGAGCGCACTGCTCGCCGGGCGCAATTTCGAGGTGCCGACGCAATGATCCCCACCCATCGTACCAAGCCGCCGAAAACCTGTCCTTAATCGTTTCGGCGCAGAGTTTTCGCCGCAACGGTCGCAGGAGGGATGCGCATGATCGGCCTCGTCGGCATCGTCGTCGTCTTCGCCATGGTCTTCGGAGGTTACAGCCTCGCAGGGGGCAAGTTCGGCATCATCCTGAAGGCGCTTCCGTTCGAGCTGATGATGATCGTCGGCGCGGCGACGGGCGCCTTCCTGATCGGCAACGACCTTTCCGTCGTGAAGCGGACGGCGCGCGACCTGCCCAAGCTCTTCCGCGGTGCGCGCTGGAAGCCGGACGATTACCGCGATCTGCTCTGCCTTCTGTTCGAATTGATCCGTCTCAACCGTCAGAACCCGGTCGAGGCCGAACAACACATCGAGGCACCGCAGGAGTCGGCGATCTTCGCCCGCTACCCCCGCATTCTGGCGGACGGCGAAGCGGTGGCGCTCATCGCGGACACGATGCGCTCGGCCGCCATGAACTACGACGATCCGCATCAGGTCGAAGAGGTCCTCGAGAAACGCATGGAATCGGCCACGCACGACGCGTTGCAACCGAGCCACGCGCTTCAGACGGTCGCAGACGGGCTTCCCGCGCTCGGCATCGTCGCGGCCGTGCTCGGTGTGATCAAGACCATGGGCTCGATCGATCAGCCGCCCGAAGTCCTCGGCCGGCTGATCGGCGCCGCGCTGGTGGGCACCTTCCTCGGGGTTTTCCTCGCCTACGGCATGGTCGGCCCCTTCGCCGCCCGCCTGCGCGGCGTCGTCGAGGAGGAGGCGCAGTTCTACCAGCTGATCCGCGAAGTCCTTGTCGCGAACCTCCACAATCACGCCACGAACATCTGCATCGAGGTCGGTCGCCAGAATACGCCCGAGCCCTTCCGGCCGAGCTTCGCCGAGCTCGAGGAGTCCCTGAAATCACTTCGTCCGGAGGCCGCATGAGACGCGCGTGTCTGCTCGCCTTGGCTCTGCTCCTCGCCGGCCCGGCAGCGGCGCAGACCGTCACGGTGCGCGGGGGCGAGCACGAGGGGTTCACCCGTCTCGTGCTCGACCTGCCGCGTGCGACCGACTGGGCGCTCGAGCGAGAGGGGCGCGATGTCGTGGTCGCGCTTGCGGACACGGATCTCCGGTTCGACCTCTCGCGGGCCTTCGACCGGATCCGGCGCGTGCGGCTGCGGGACGCGAGCGCCGGATCCGCCGCCGGTCGTCTGCGCCTGCGCCTCGGCTGCGACTGTGCGCTCGAGACCTTTCTGCATACCGATCGGATGCTCGTTGTCGACATTGCGGATCCAGCTGACGCAGCCGAGGACCGGGAGGTCCCTGTCACCTTGCCGCTTCTCGGCAGGCCGGACGCGCTGCCGTCCGAGGACGCCCCCGTATCCGGGCCCCGGCTTGCGATTGCGACCGCCGAGCGACGCGTCGCACAGGCGATCGGTGGGGCGGCGAGCCAAGCGTTGTTGCGCACGACCGGCCGCGCCCGGC
>NZ_JAWLFS010000287.1:0-3417 GCF_041685465.1 Rhodosalinus sp.
TGCCGGAGGCACGCCTTCGGCGGGAAAACGCGCCATCGGGCGCCTTTTCTGGTCCGCCTCGCTCCCGAAGTACCAGGCGTTGCCCGTCTTCGTGGACGACATCTCGAGGTCGCGCGTCCCGGCCGCGGTCTTCGTCGAGGGCGGCACGTCGATGCTGTTCGGGGGCTCACTCGAACGCATGGCGTTCGCCCCCTCACCATCGACCAGCATCCCCGAGCGCAGCGTGATCCCCTGGTCGGCGAGATGGTCGTTCACCTCGGCGAACTGTGTCTCGGTCAGCCCATGCGTCTCCAGCAGGTGGCGGACGTCGAGGATCGCATGCTCCGGGCTTGCGCGGGGCCACTGGCACCGCGGCCCCTTCGCCCCGGCCTTGGGATAATGCGGCTCGATCAACGCCAGAAGGCGCGTCCGTGGCACCCTCAAACTCCATCTCGGCGAGGACCTTCTCCCGCCGCGTCCGCTTCGTCTTCATCGCGTGGCGGCGGCCGGGAAAGGCGGGCTGCCTGAGGCTCGGGGCACCCTTCGTGATCCCACGAAGTCTACCCCAAGCCGCTCAGAGCGCAAGGTTTTCAGATGGTCCCATGGATGGTGCTTCAGCAGGGGGACAGTCCGAAGTCGGCGTCCTCTCCGCGGGAACTGAGCCTGATCCGCCACCCTGGACAACATGTGTCATCACATTGCCCGAATGGAAGCCGATGAATGCGTCGGATCGGCCCTGATGGCCGGCGCGCTCAGAAGCCGCCTGCGCGCGGTATCCACGTCGAGATCGCCGGCACGAGCGTCAGCAGCAGCAGCACCAGCAGGTTGCTCAGGAAGAAGGGCGGCAGTTCGCGCACAAGGTCGGTCGGCCGCAGGCGCACGGCAGAGGCCACCACGAAGAGCAGGCTGCCGACCGGCGGCGTGGTCAGGCCGAGCGTCAGGTTCACGATCACCACGATGGCGAAGTGGATCGGATCGATGCCGAGCGCGCCGGAAATGGGGGCGAGGATCGGCACCAGGATCATCACGCCCGGCAGCGGGTCCATGAACAGACCGAACCCCAGCAACAGCACGTTGACCGCCAGCAGGAAGACGATGGGACTGAGCTGCAGGCCCGTGATCCATGCGGCGATATCCTGCGGCACCCCCTCGATGATCAGCATCCAGGCGAAGGCGCGGGCGGCTGCGAGGATCAGCAGGACCGCGGCCGAGGTCATGGCCGCGCGCAACAGGATCCCCGGCAGGTCGCGCAGCTTCAACGACCGGTAGACGAACATGCCGCAGAGCAGCGCGTAGGCGACCGCCATGACGGAGGCCTCCGTCGGGGTGAAGAGGCCGCTGCGGATACCGCCGATGATCAGCGCGATCAGACCCAGTGCCGGCAGGGCATGAAGCGTCGCGCGCCCGCGCTCGGCCCAGTCTGCCCGGGGTTCGCTTGCCGCGAAGGCGCGGCTTCGGCTGACCCACCAGTTCGTCGCCAGAAGGCCCGCGGCGAGGCAGAGCCCCGGCAGGATCCCGGCCATGAAGAGGGCCACCACCGAGACGCGTTCGTCCTGCATGGCGTAGATGATCATGATGATCGAGGGTGGAATGATCGGCCCGATCACCGCGGAGGACACGGTGAGCGCCCCGGCATAGGCGCGCGGATAGCCGCCCTGTTCCATCATCCGGATCATCATGGCGCCGGGGCCGGCCGCATCGGCGAGCGCCGAGCCGGAGATGCCGGCGAACATGGTCGAGGCGCCCACGTTGGCATACCCGAGCCCGCCGCGCAGGTGGCCCGTGAACCGGACCGTGAAGCGCAGGAGCGCCTGCGTCATCGCGCCCCCGGTCATCAGTTCGGCGGCAAGGACGAAGAAGGGCACCGCCAGAAGCGGGAAGCTGTCGATGCCCGAGAACATCTCCTTCACGATCACGATGGCCGGATAGCTCGTCCCGAGGCTCAGCGCGAGGAAGGCGGCGATGGCGATGGCGAAGGCCACCGGCACGCCGAGGACGAGAAGCAGGAAAAGCGCGCCGAAGAGGATTTCAGCCAAGGTGTCCCCCCGACATGCCCTCGTCTTCTTCCACGCCCTCGGGCCGCTGGCCGGCGCGCACGAAACGGGGCGCGATCAGCGCCAGATGTACCATCAGCAGCGCGAATCCCACCGGCATCGCAAGGTAGACATACCAGAACGAGATGCGTGTCGCGGGCGTGAGCTGGCGCCCCATGCGGCTCATGTAGTCCTGCCCGACCCAGATCATGTAGGCGAAGAACCCCATCAGGAGCACGACGACCGCACCGCGCAGCACCCTCTGCGCGACGCCCGGCAGCGCATCCTGCAGGTTCGTGATTGCGACGTGGCCGCCCTGTCGCAGGACCAGCCCGGCCCCCAGGAAGGTCATCCAGATCATCAGGTAGCGGGCGACCTCGTCGGCCCAGGGGATCGACTCGTTGGTGAGATAGCGCAGCGAGACGTTGGTGAAGATGATGCCTGTCATCGCCACGAGGCACGCGATGACGACCCAGCCGTTCAGGGCGACGAAGGCGCGCTCGGCCTTGCGGAAAAGCGACATGGGGCATTTCCCGGTCTGCCCCGGCGCCGAGCGCCGGGGCCTTTTATGGTGAACCTGTCAGGCGCCGCCGGGGATCATTCCGTCGCGATGATCGCGTCGATCAGCTCCTGACCGTAGGTCTCGGAATACTCGGCGTAGGCCGGGGTGAGCGCCTCCTGAAAGGCCGCGCGATCCTCCGCCGACAGCGTGCCGACGTCCATCCCGCGCTCGCGCAGCGTCTCCAGCCCGCTTTCCTCCACGTCGTCGACGAAACCGCGCATCGCGGCAACGCCCTCGGCCGCGCCCTCGCGGAACGCCTCGCGATCCTCCTCGGACATCCCGTCCCAGACCATCGGCGAGACGAGCAGGATCGCCGGGGAATAGACGTGACCCGACAGGGTCAGGTATTCCTGCACGTCGTCGAGGTTGACCGACACGATGACCGAGAGCGGGTTCTCCTGCCCGTCGATCGTGCCCTGCTGGAGCGCGCCGATCACCTCGGGCCATGCCATCGGCGTCGGCGCCGCGCCCAGCGTCTCGAACGCGGTCAGATGGATGGGGTTCTCCATCGTGCGCAGCTTGAGGCCGGCGATGTCGTCGGGGCTGCCGATCTGGTTGCGGTTGTTGGTGATGTGGCGGAAGCCCTGCTCGCCCCAGGCCAGCGCCTTGAGACCGACATCGTCGAACTGCGCGAGAATGTCCTGCCCGATGGGCCCGTCGAGCACAGTGCGCGCATGGCCGAGATCGCGGAACAGGAACGGAATGTCGAAAACGCCGGCATCCTCGACGAAGTTCGCGAGCGTGCCCGACGAGACGATCACCGCCTCGACCGTGCCGAGCTGCACGCCCTCGACCATCTCGCGCTCACCGCCGAGACCCGAGGACGGGAAGTGGCGGAACACG
>NZ_JAWLFS010000288.1:0-3414 GCF_041685465.1 Rhodosalinus sp.
CCACGCCCGGTTATCTGACGCGAGGCAGTGGCGCGGGGGTGTCCGAGGATGGCGTGGTCCCGGGTCAGGGACCACGCGCCGGAGAGCCGGTTGCCGGACGGGGCAGGCCGCGTCGACTGGTGGCGCCTGCCACCACGCGGTGGGTTTCAGCCTGGGTCTGACGCGCCGGCGGTGCCCCGACGCCCTCGGGCCAATGTGCCTGCCGGGCTGCCCCCGAGCCTGGTGACGCCGCACCGTCGTGGAGCGCGAACCGAACGGCCGATCGGGCCTTCACCAAAGGGTCGTCGGCCCGCGGGCGGTACGGTGATCGCCGCTGAGTGTCGCGTTTCGCCCTTGCATTGCGAGGGAGCCCGGAGACGGGGTCGAATTCGTTGGGGAGACGGCGGGTCGGTTTCGCCTCCGCGCAGGGACCGAAGCACGCAGGCGACTTGCCCGCCGTGACCCTTGCCGAGGGGCGCGGGACGATGGCTGGACGGCGTCGCATCCTGCCCTCCGGCGCGCGGATGACGCTGATCACAGGCGTCACGGGGCCGGATCATTCGCTCCGAAAACGGTGCGGGTGAGCGCGGCGCGGCTCGATACGCCCGTCTTGCTGTAGATGCGGGCCGTGTGGTTGCGTACGGTCGCCGGCGCGATCCCGAGCACGCGCGCGATCTCCTTGTGGGACAGCCCCTCGGCGATCAGTTCGACGATCTCGCGCTCGCGCGGCGAGAAGCGGTCGATCAGCCGCCGCCGCATCAGGCGCAGTTCGGTGAGTTGATCGCCGGCGGCGAGCGGCGCGGCGCTGGCGACGATGTCGAAGCCGCGTGCGTCGATGAAATCGGCGAAGGTCTCGCCCGGCTCGACACGCCATTGCGACCATAGCGCGAGCGCGGCGCCGCTGCCGGCCACCGGGCGGCCTGCCGCGTCCACCATGAGCCGCAAGGCCCCGTCGTGGTCCACCCCGGAGCGGTCCAGCGCGGCCTGAAGGTGATCAAGCGCGCAGCCCAGGAAAACCAGGTCCCGCGCATCGAGGGGGCGCGTCTGCCGTCCGCCGCGGTAGGCCGAGATGAACAGTTGAGGGCGCATCGGGTCGAAAGCGCGCATCACGACCGACAGCCTGCGAAGACCGTAGCGATCTGCAAGCGCGATCATGCCGTCGGTCTGGCGCGGGCCGTCCCGGTCGTAGCAGGCGACGGGCCGCGGCGTGCGGCTGCGGGCCCGAACATCCGCTGCGAGGATGTCCTCCGACCGGATCTCGTGCCAGAAGGACGCGTAGTCTCCGGGAAGATTTAACACGCTCGATCCGACGATCTCCACTTCCTGTGGAGCCGCGTCGGCCCAGCCGATCCATGCCGCGTCGAAGCCCACCCGTGCAGCGAGTTCGCGCGCGGCCCAGTCCAGCAGGACGGGCCCGTCCACACCCTGCCGTGCCTCGCGGAGCGCGTCGATGAACGCGCTGAAAGCCTCGACATCGGTACCTTGCCGCATCGGCCTCCGTCCGGTGTTCCCAAGGGCGCCGATCCTAGGGCGACGCTGCGTAAACTGTCAACGCCACAGCTTTTCCTCGCCCACCCAGGCGCCGCCGGGCAGGGGGCCGGGACGCGCGAAGGCATCGAGCACGTTGCGCATGAAGCGCGCGGCTGTGTTGTCGCCTCCGGCCATCGGCAGCGCCATCGACCAGGCGATCGAGCCGATCGAGAGGCACGCCCCGTCGTTCGCCGTGGTGAAATAGGTGATGTCCGCGCGCACCTGCGGATCCTGCGTCCCGCCGCGCCCGGGGAAGGCGTAGGTGATCTCCTCGCTCACGAGCGGATAGTTGTCGGAAAACCCCTCGGCCATCCCGATCAGCAGCGTGTGCGGCGGTGTCCCGAGCGCGAGGTCGTAGCGGTCGATCTCGATGCCCGCCGCGCCGCCGAGGCCGAGGCCCGTGTCACCGATCGGCGCGTCGGGCGCGATCCCCTCGAACATCCAGTCCACGCGCCTGTGGAAGCTGTCCGGCATCCGCTCGAAATGGGTGGAGCGGTCCATGCCCTCGGCGGTGAAGCCCACGCCGACGATCTTCTGCGGCGGACGCCCGCGCGACCGCCAGAGGCCCGACCGCTCGCCCGTCGAGGCGAGGTAGCCCTCGCCCGGCTCGGCCTGCCAGGCGCGCGAGCCGGCGTCGAGCTTGCGAACTTCCATGATCTCGGGCGCGTCCTCGAAGAGGCCCGAGACCCAGTAATAGCCGTTGCCGCCGGCGTAGATCACCCGCCCGCCCGCGGTCATGTAGTCCTCCGTGGCGTCCAGCATGCGTTCGGAATAGTATTCCGGGTGGGTGGAGTTCATGACGACGCTGTACGGTTCGAGCGCCGCGGCGCCCTCGGCGTGCAGGTCGTGATCGGTGAGGATCTCGTAGTCGTAACCCGCGGTCTCCAGCCACCAGATCAGCGAGAGGTCGGCCGGAAAGGCCCAGGGAAAGCCCATCGGCGTGCTGCGGAACCGCGGCCGGATGTTGATGATCGGGCGCAGGTAGCTCGACAGGCAGCAACCCGCGCCGTCGGAGTGGTGATCGTAGGTCGAAAGCCCGAATTCCGCGAGCTTGACGAAGTCGATGTCGCGCTTCGTCAGGATCGGCGTGTGCGCGGTGATCGCCTGCGCGATGGGCGCCTCGTAGGCGAGATGCTCGTTGGCATAGGCAAGGTAGGTGAAGGTGGACATCAGCACCGCGATGGGCGCCTTCGGCTCCGCCGCGCGCACGAAGAACGGGACGTGATCCTCCGCGCCCTCCGTTCTCAGGCGCAGCGCGTAACAGCCGCTTTTCAGCCCCTCCGGCACGGTCCAGTCCACCGTCGGCTCCCAGCCGCAGTCGGTCAGTGCGTCGTCGTGAAAATGCACGCCGCCGTATTGCCCCGGGTCGAGGCGGAAACTGTCCTCGCGCCCGCCCCAGTTCCAGCCGGTCATCGCGCGGACGGGGCGGTTCACGCCCTCGGCATGAAGGCCGTAGGGGCCGGTATCGCGGATCGTGTCGCCGATGCCGCGGTCGGTATACCCCGCCGTGGTGTCCCAGAGCGCGACCGCGCCCTCGGCAGGCATCGCGTCGCCGTCGGCGATGGCGCGCAGCTCGGCCTCCGGCAGTGCCCGCGCCCAGAGGCCCGCGCGGTCGATCTTGCCGTTGTAGAGCGTGCCCACGTAGCGGCCGCGCATGTCGTTCCAGTCGCTCGCGCCCGCCCAGAGGAAGGGGGCCTCCGCCCGGGCCGCGGCCGGGGCGCAGCGCAGCGTGGCGCTGACGACGCTGTCGTAGTCGTAGGGCACGACGGGGCCGAGGCGCCCGTTGTAGCGGCCCACGCGGCCCAGCTGCACGAGCCGCGCGCGCCGGCTGCCGGCCTCGAAGGTCGCGGCGACGAAATACCAGCAGCGCGGGATCAGCGGCACCTCTGCCGTCACCTGATCGAC
>NZ_JAWLFS010000056.1:0-14084 GCF_041685465.1 Rhodosalinus sp.
CAGGCGCACTGACCGCAGCGCCTGCGCGTGCTGCTGTCGATCGCGCGCGCGAGCCGGTGCAGGGAACCGGGTGACACCGCCCCGCCTCCGAGGTAGACACGGGGCAGACCAACGGGGCCGTGGCGGAACGGTAGACGCACCGCACTCAAAATGCGGAGCCGCAAGGCGTGAGGGTTCGACTCCCTCCGGCCCTACCAGTCCCCGCCGACCGGCGAAGACCCGGCAGACCTTCCGCGTCGCGGGCCGCGGGCGCCCGGAACGCCGGGCCGGAGCGGGTGAGGGACGACCGGCCCGCGCCCGGCGGGCGCGGCGATCGCGGGTCCGGTTTTCCGCGCGGCCCGATCCCTCATCCGAAGATGGGGCGGCAGATCAGGGGGCCCGCAAGGCCGCCAGATCGGCGAGGTAGCTCGCCTCGGCCCGTTCGCGCGCGATCTGCGCGAGGTCGAGTTCCGCGAGAATCATGTCGGTCTCCTCGCCCGGCCCCGCCTGCGCGAGCGTCTCGCCGCGCGGGCCGGCGATGGTCGAGAGCCCCACGAAGGTCAGCCCGGGTTCGGTCCCGGCGCGATTGCAGTACCCGACGAAGATCTGGTTCTCGAGCGCGCGCACCGGCACGACCTGGCGCGCGACGCGCGCGTGCGGCGCCATGAGCGCGGTCGGCACGACGAGGACGTCGACGCCGGCCTGCGCCTCGGCGCGGACGAGCTCGGGGAACTCCACGTCGTAGCAGATGAGCACGCCCACCCGCGTCCCGTTCACCTCGAACCGGCAGGGCGCCGCGCCGGCGCGGAAGGTCGCCTTTTCCCAGCCGCCGAAGAGCGCGCGCTTGTGATACCGCCCGAGCTCCGAACCGTCGGGGCCGAAGGCGACGGCGGCATTGCGGAGCCCCTCGGGCCGGTCGAGATGCGTTCCCATGACGAGAGCGACGCCCGCGGCCCGCGCGGCCTGCCCCACCTCGGCGAGTGCGTCTTCGACGCCCGAAAGATCGCCCACCGCGAGGTCCGGGATATGGTAGCCGGTCAGGAAGCCTTCCGGAAAGACGAGAAGGTCCGCGCCGGCCCCGGCGGCGTCTTCCGCGGTACGCGCGGCCGCCGCGACCGTCGCGGCGAGGTCACCGGGCACACCCGCGCCCTGCCAGAGTGCCAGTTTCATCGCTCCTCCACCCGGTCCGCGCCGAGCAGCCTCGGCAGGTTTCCGAACCGCCCGATCGCCCCGAAGACGACGACCGCGAGCGCCACGAAGAGCACCGCGACCACGGCCATGATCGGCGTGTAGCCGTAGCGCAGGCTGTTGAAGATCTTGATCGGCAGCGTCTCCACCGTGAAGCCCGCGACCATGTAGGCGATGATGTACTCGTTGAGCGAGAGCACGAAGGCGAAGGCGTAGCCCGAGACGATGTAGGGAAGGAGCAGCGGCAGGATCACCGTGCGCAGCACCTGCCCCCGCGTGGCGCCCATGGTCCGTGCCGCCTCCACGACCGAGGGGTCCATCGCGCCGAGCCCGAGCGACAGCGTCACCACCGGCAGCGTCACCAGAAAGACCCCGTGCGAGACGATGGTCGCCGTCATCTGCCCGTACATGCCGATGGTGACCCAGAAGACGAGGAAGCCGAGCGCGGAGATCACCGGCGGCAGCATGAAGGGCGCGACCCCCAGCGTGTGGAGCGCCCGCGCCAGCCACCCGGACCGCGACCAGACATGGAGCGCGAGCGGCAGCGCCACGATCACCGCGAGCGCCGCCGAGGCCGCGGCGATCACCAGCGAGTTCCGGAGCGGCACCAGCCAGTCGGAGGTGGTGAAGAGCGCCCCGTACCAGCGCAGCGAGGTCTCGGGCGGCGGGAAGAGAAGCGCCTGCTCGGCGTTGAGCGAGACGCCGGCGACCACCACGATCGGCGCCGCGAGCAGCGCGAGGATCACGAGGATGTAGCCCGTGCGCACCGCCCCGCTCATGCCGCACGCTCCCGGTCGCGCCCGAGCAGCAGCGTGAGCCCGACGAGCGCCAGCGACACGAGCAGAAGCAGCACCGCCATCGCCGCCGCGAAGGGCAGGTTCGACTGGAAGATCGCCTGATCCGTGATGTGCACCGAGAGCGTCCAGTGCGCCGGCTGGCCCAGCACCTGCGGCAGGAGATAGACGCCGAGGGTGAAGACGAAGACGAGGATCCCCGCCCCCATCAGCGGCGCGCGCAGCATCGGCACCGTGACGGTCCAGAAGGCGCGCAGGGGCGTCGCCCCCATGATCCGCGCCGCCTCGCCGAGTTCGGGATCGAGGCGCGAGACCGGCGGATAGAGCACGAGCACCGCGTAGGGCAGCGCGAGGTAGCAGAGCCCCGTCATCAGCGCGAAGAAGCTGGGCGCGTAGGCGCGCGATTCCTCGATCAGTCCGAGCCAGGCGAAGAAATTTCCGATCCCGGCGGTCTTCGACAGCAGCGTCGAGAGCGAGAAGCCGATGATCACCTCCGAGAGCGACAGCACCGCCAGCAGCGCCACCAGCACCAGCGTCTGCGCCCGCCGCCCCATCCGCGCGAGGATCACCGTGAAGGGAAAGGCGAGCGCCACGCAGATCGCCGCCGCGCCCGCCGAGAGCGCGACGGAGGTCAGGAGGATCTTGCCGAAGAAGGGCGTGAGAAAGCGCGCGTAGCTCGCCAGTTCGAAGCCCGGCTCGTAGAAGCCGCCGGGCACGCGATGCGCGACGCTCACGCCCAGCATGATCGCGAAGGGCACGAGGAAGAAGACGACGAGCCAGCCCGCCGGCAGCGCGGCGAGCCAGCCGGGCGTCGGTTTTCCGGTCGGCCCGCTCATGCCGGCAGCACCACGCGGCCACCCGGCGCGAAGCCGAAGCCCACCTTCTGCCCCACGGCCACCTCCGGCCGCGCGCCCGGCGCGTAGAGCGCCGTGATCTCGCGGTCGCCATGGTCGATCAGGACCTGAACGCTTTCGCCCAGGTCGCGGATGAAGCTCACCGTGCCGGGCAGCCCGTCCTCGGCGATGCGCACGTCCTCGGGCCGGACCGAGAGCATGGCCGCCCCCGGGGCGGCCTTCACCCGGTCGGCGGGATCGAGCGCGATGCGGTGGCCCGAGACGGCGATCTCGCCCTCGCGGAGGTCGCAGGGCAGCAGGTTCGACGTGCCGATGAAGCCCGCGACGAAGGCATTCGCCGGGTCGCGGTAGACCTCCATCGGCGGGCCCACCTGCTGCACGCGGCCCTGATCCATGACGATCACGATATCGGCCATGGTCAGCGCCTCCTTCTGGTCGTGGGTGACGACGACCGTCGTCACGCCGAGGCGCTGCTGAAGCTGGCGGAGCTCGACCTGCATGTGTTCGCGCAGGTTCGCGTCGAGCGCCGAGAGCGGCTCGTCGAGCAGGAAGAGCCGCGGTTCGATGGCGAGCCCGCGCGCGATCGCCACGCGCTGGCGCTGCCCGCCGGAAAGCTGATGGATGCGCCGCCCGCCCATGCCGTCGAGCTGCACGAGCGCGAGAAGCTCCTCGGCCCGCGCACGGCACTCGGCCTTCGGCCGGCCCCGGATCGAGAGCGGATAGGCCACGTTCTCGCCCACCGTCAGATGCGGGAAAAGCGCGAGCGACTGAAAGACCATGCCGAAGCCGCGCGCATGCGCCGGCGTGTCGGTCACGTCCTCGCCCGCCACGAGCAGCCGCCCGGCGCTCGGCGTCTCCAGCCCCGCGAGCAGGCGAAGCAGCGTGGTCTTGCCGCAGCCCGAGGGGCCGAGCAGGCAGACGAAGCTGCCGTCGGGGATGTCGAGCGAGATGTCGTCGACGGCCGTGAAGGCGCCGAAGCGCTTGCTCAGCCCCTGAAGTGAAAGATCGGTCATGCAGGTGCCCTGTCGCGCGCCGGCCCCGAAGGGCCGGCGCAGTGTCCCCGGTTCAGCCGGTGACGATTTCGGTCCATTTCTGATTCACCCAGTCGCCGCGGTCGATGTAGAGGTCGTACTGCGGCAGGATCGGCTCGATCTCCGAGGCGACGGCCGCGAACTCCTCGTCGGTCAGATCCGTCAGCTCGCGCGGGACCGTCGGCGCGGTGCCCACGAAACGGGCGAGCTTGGCCTGCACCTCCGGCTGCGCCATGTAGTCGATGAAGACCTGCGCGGGCTCGATCATCTCCGAGGCGCGCGAGACGACCCAGCTTCCCGAGTCGAGCACCGCGCCCTCCTGCGGGAAGGTCGAGCGCACGGGCTTTCCGTCCGCCGCGGCAAGGCCGGTCACGTCATGGTAGTACTGCCCCATCGGGATCTCGCCGGTCTCCAGCGCCTGCTGGAACTGGCCCTCGTCGCGGTACCAGAGCTGGACGTTCGGCTTCACCTCGGCGAGCTTTTCCATGACCTCGAGGATGCCCTCCTCGGTGGCGAGGATCTCCTTGCCGCCGAAGTGCACGGTCGCCGTGATTTCCAGCAGGAAGGAGTTGGAGGCGAGCGCGAGCAGCCCCAGCCGGTTCTCGTTCGCCGGATCCCAGAGCTCGGCCCAGCTTTCGGGCGCCTCGGAGTAGACGTCGGTGTTGCTCACGAGCGTGATGAACCAGCTCACCGCGCCGGTGCCGTAGGTGCGCCCGTCCTCGTAGGAATAGACGAAATGCTCCGGCAGGTTGCCGAGGTTGTCCATCGCGTCCCGGTCGAGCTCGGCCCAGAGGCCCGCACGCTCGCCCCGGATGCGCGGCACCTGCGCCATCATCGATACGTCGGCCGGCGCCTCGCCGGCACGCGCGGCCTGCTGAAGCTGCACCAGCCACGCCTCGCCCGTGGGCTCGGGGATCGAGTCGACCTCGAGGCCGGTGGCGGCGGTGAAGTCGGGGTAGATGTGCTCGCGGAAGCTCTCCTCGAAATAGCCGCCGTAGGTGCCGATCTTGAGCGGCGCGGACTGTGCGCGCAACACCGCGGGCGCGGCGAGCGTGCCGAGCGCGGCGGCGCCCGTCGAGGCGAGAAGCCTGCGTCTGGTGATCATGATCCGTCTCCCTTTGGACTGTCGGTCGCGCACAGGCATGGCCCGAGCGCGCGCCGCACGCAAGTCGGAGCGGCCGTCAGGGGCGAACGGCGCCCGGTTTCTGCCCGCCGATCGCGCAGGCAGGGCGCCCGTCGCGCGGCGGGCGGGGCAGCCCCGGCGCCCGTCGCCACGGGCACCCGCCGCGGGTGTCGGCCAGCTTCTGTCGCGAACGGATGCCGATGCGGCGCTGCAGCGACGGCGCGGGAACAAGCATCCTGAGACAGTCCGGGCGCACTGGGGTCCGGCGGCGCGAAGGCTTTCATCATGGTTAAGACGCTGCTCGGGGTCTGGGCGCTTCTGCTCGGCATCGTTCTGATCATGCTGGGCAATGGCATGCATTTCACCCTGATCGGCCTGCGCGGCGGGATCGAGGGGTTCTCGGCCTCGGAGCTGGCGGTCGTCACCTCGGGCTACTTCATGGGCTTCCTGTCGGGCGCCCGGTACACGCCGGTCCTGATCCGGCGTGTCGGGCACGTGCGCGTCTTCGCGGCGCTCGGCAGCTTCATGTCCGCCGGGCTGATCGCCTTTCCGCTGCTCACGGAACCCTGGGCATGGACCCTCATGCGCCTGCTCATCGGCTTCTGCATGTCGGGCATCTACGTCGTCGCCGAAAGCTGGCTGAACGACGCTTCGAGCAACGAGACACGCGGCACGGTGCTTTCGGCCTACATGATCGCGCAGACGCTGGGCATCATCGGCGCGCAGGGGCTGCTGACGCTGGGCGACGCGGGCACCTCGGTCCTGTTCATCGGCGCCTCGATCCTCGTCTCGATCTCCTTCGCGCCGATCCTTCTTTCCGCCAGTCCCGTCCCGGCGGCCGAGGTGACGCGCCCCATGCCGTTGCGCGCGCTGTTCACGGGATCTCCGCTCGGCACGGTGGGCATATTCCTGCTGGGCAGCGTCTACGCCACGCAATCCGGCATGGGGGCGGTCTTCGGCACGCAGATCGGGCTTTCTGCGACGCAGATCGCGCTCTTCGTGGCGATGCTCTTCGCGGGGGCGCTGCTGCTGCAGGTGCCGATCGGCTGGCTCTCGGACCGGATGGACCGGCGCAGACTGATCTTCGCGTCCGCGGCGCTGGGCGCCGCCGCCTGTGCGGCGGGATGGGCGATCGGAGACAACCTGTGGCTGCTGATCGCGGCGGCATTTCTGGCAGGCGGGGTGACGACGCCGCTTTATGCGCTGCTGCTGGCCTACACCAACGATTTTCTGTCGGTCGAGGACATGCCGGCGGCCTCGGGCGGGCTCGTGTTCACCTTCGGGCTCGGTGCGATCACGGGGCCGCTGGTGGCAGGCTGGGCGATGCAGACGACCGGGCCCTTCGCGTTCTGGCTGGTGCTGGGGGCGACCTTCGGGCTCATCGCGCTCTACGCGCTCTACCGCATGACGCAACGCGAGGCCGGATCCGTGGAGGACACCGAAAGCTACCTCAGCGTGCTGCCGAGCGCATCGCCCGTCGCGGTCGAGGCGGCGGGCGTCTGGTCCGCCGAGCAGGGCGAGACCGAGGACGCGCCGGATCGGGACGGCTGAACGCGGCAAGCGACCGGCGCACACCTCGCGCCGAGGGGCGCGCCGCGCTGCACCATCGGCCGGGGCGATGGCCCGCCGCTATCGCGGGACGACCGCGCACCGTCGCGGGACGCGCCCCTGCCTGCCGGGCGAGATCGCGGCACGGCGCGACCGGCACTCTCGACGGGAGGCCCCTCCCGAACCGCGCCCTGATCGCAGTGACACGGGGTCCGTGATGCCGCTCGGGCCATCGGGGCCGCTCACGCCGGTCGGTCCACCCGCGCCAGAACTTGCTGCGCACGCGGGGGGGGGGCGTCCCTCGCACCGCCTAGGGGCCGAGGTGTCTCACGGCGCTGCCGCTGCCGCCAGCGCAAGGAGCGGCTCAGGGTAGAGCCCCGGCAGGACGATCAGCGCGAGCGCGCCGGCGAGCATGACCGTCGCGCCGCCCGACAGGACGGGTGCGGCGACGGTCTCCTCGCCGTCCGGCGCAGCGAGCGCCGCGATGCCGAAGCGGAGGTAATAGTAGAAGGCCACCGCCGCGCCGACCGCCGCCGCGGCGAGCAGCGCCCAGGCCTCCGCCGCGGCGAGCGCCGAAAAGAGATAGACCTTGCCGAGGAAACCCACCGTGGGCGGCAGCCCGACCATCGACAGCAGGGCGAGACCCAGCGCGAAGCCCGCGAGCGGATGGCGCCGGACGAGGCCCCTGAGCTCGCTGCGCGAGACGCCGCCGAGGGCAGAGGCCACGCAGAGCGCGGCGACCACCGCCGGCGCATAGGCCGCGAGGTAGACCAGCAGCGCCTCTCCCGCGAGCGGCCCGCCCGCGGCGAGGATCATGGCGAGGTAGCCCGAATGCGCGATCGTCGAATAGCCCAGCATCCGCGCGAGGCTCTCCTGCCGGAGCGCCACGATGTTGCCGAGGAGCGCCGCCGCCGCGCCCGTCACGCCGAGGCCGAGCGTCCAGACCGCGCCGCCCGGCGCGACCTCGGCGAGGCGCAGCAGCGCGACGCCGGTGGCCACCTTCGAGAGCGCGCCGGCCAGCGCCGCCGCCGAGGCCGGCGCGCCCGAGAAGAGGTCCGGCACCCACATGTGGAAGGGGGCGAGCGAGAACTTGAAGGCGAGCCCCGCCAGAAGGAGCGCCCCGCCCACCGCGGCGAGGCCGCTGCTGCCGCCCCAGTCGGCGAGCGCGAGCGAACCCGTGCCCGCGAAGGCGAAGGCCGCGCCGAGCAGGAGCGTCGCGGCGCTGACGCCGCCCATCAGGAAGAGCTTGTAGCCCGCCTCCGCCGCCGGTGCGCTGCGCGGCAGCAGCGCGAGCGCGACCATGGCGAGCGTCGTGATCTCGAGCCCGAGGATCAGCACCGCGCCGTTGGTCGCCCCGGCCAGCGCCACGCCCCCCGCGGCCGCGATCGCCACCAGCGCCGGACCCTCGCGCGCGCCGTCCTCGTCCCGGACGAAGGCGAGGATGCCGAGCCCCGCGAGCAGCGCAAGCCCCGCACCGAGCCGCGCCAGCGCGTCATCGGCGAGGATCGCGTAGGCCGGCGCGGGCACGGCCCCCGCCCGCAGCGCGACCACGGCGAGCGCCAGGATCATAAGCGCCGCCGTCGTGCCCCGGATCGCGCGCAGGGAGGCCACCGGCGCCATCGCCATGCCGACGATCCCCGCGAGCCCCGTGAGCGCCAGAGGCGCGAGCGAAAGGAACGCCGTGCCCGTCATGGCTGCACGACGATCAGGGGCTCGAGCGCGGCCTCGACCGCCGTCCAGAGCCAGCCGATCAGAAGTTGCGGAAAGAGCCCGAAGACCAGCGCGCAGAGCCCGAGGATCGCGATCGGCCAGAGCTCGTAGCGATGGAGGTCGGGCACGTTCTGCACGGCCGGCTTCGGCGCGCCGAAGGCGATGCCGCCGATCAGCCGCGTCGCATAGACGACCGAGACGACCAGCGAGACGAGCGCGATCGCCGCGAAGATCCAGTTGACCTGGAACATGCCGGTGATGACCAGCGCCTCGCCGAGGAAGTTCGCCGTCCCCGGCATGGCGAGCGCCGCGGCGAAGAAGAGCGCGAAGGAGGTGGCGAAGGCCGGCGCCGTCTTCTGCAGGCCGCCCAGCTCGCGCAGGTCGCGGGTGCCGGTGCGGTGCTGCAGCGCCCCGATCAGCAGGAAGAGCGCCGAGGAGGAGAAGGCGTGCGCGATCATCTCGACGCCCGCGCCGACAAGCGCGAAGTGCACGCCGCCGCAGACCCCCATCAGCACGATGCTCATGTGCGCGACCGAGGTGTAGGCCACCAGCCGCTTCGCGTCCGTCTGTCCGCAGGCGAGGATGCCGCCGTAGACCACGCCGAAGGCGCCGAGCGCCATGCCCCAGCCGGCGAGCGCCGTGAGCCCCTCGGGAAAGAGCATCGGCGGGAAGCGGAACAGCCCGTAGGCGCCCGTCTTGAGCAGCAGCCCGGCGAGCAGGATCGAGCCCGCCGTCGGCGCCTGGGTGTGCGCGTCGGGCAGCCAGGCATGGAAGGGCGGCACCGGCAGCTTCACCATGAAGGCGAGCGCGAAGCCCAGCAGAAGCAGGATCTGCGCGGTCTTCGAATAGTCGCTCTCGGCCAGCACGAAGGCGTCGAAGGTCACCGGGTCCGAGGTGGCGCCCATCCAGAACACCGCCGCCAGCAGGCCGAGCCCCGCCACCGCGTTGAAGACGAGGAACTTGATCGCCGCCGCCTCCCGGTCGCCGTGGCCCCAGAGCGCGATCAGCAGGAAGGCCGGCACGATCATCAGCTCCCAGAAGAAGGCGAAGATCAGCAGGTCGAACGACAGGAACACCCCGTTGGCCGCCGCCACCGTCCAGCAGATCGCCGCGTGGAAGAGCGCAGAGCGATGCGTGACATGCCAGGATATGAAGACCGAGATGATGCCCAGCCCCGAGGAGATCGCCAGCATCGCCGCCGTCAGCCCGTCCATCGCCAGAAGCACCTGGATGCCGAAGGAGGGCGCCCAGTCGGCCCGGTAGAAGGCGAGCCAGCGCCCGTCGTCGCCGAAGACGACCCCGGCCAGGAGCGCCACCAGCGTGGCCCCCATTGCCGCGATCGCGACCCAGCGCTCGCGGTCGCGGCCCGTTCTCGCCGCAAGAAGCGCGGCGAAGCCGCCGAAGAACGGAAGCAGTAGCTGCGCGATCAGCGCCATGTCATCCCCCATCCGATCAAGAGAAGCGCGGCAAGCCCGAAGGCCAGCGCCAGCGCGTAGTCGCGCACCCGGCCCGTCTGCAGACGCCGCGCGCGCTCGGCGGCCCGCCCGATGCCGCGCGCCCCCCACATCCAGGCCATGTCCATCCGGTCGGGCGAGAAGGGCAGCAGGAGCGCGCGCCAGATCCAGAGCCCGAGCACGACGGTGGCCTGTCCAACCGGGTCGGAACTCGCGCCTTCCGGCTGGCGGGCGTGGCGCACCGCGCCCTCGAGCTCGCGCTCGAGACCCTGCGCCCCGCGCCCCCGCCCGACCACGCGCTCGACCCATTCGCCGCGCCCGCCGGAGAGCCGGCGCACGAGCCTCCGGTAGGGCCGCACGAGCAACGCGTAATAACGCGCGTCCATCTGCAGCCCCGCGCGCAGGCGCCGCGCGCGCGCCACCCGGTCGGCCAGCGCCGGCACGAAGGTCAGCGCGGCCGATCCCGCGATCCCGAGGAGCGCCGCGCTCGCGCCGGCGAGCTCGACCCAGAGCGCGGGATGCGGCGGGTGCCCGCCCAGAAGCTCCGTCAGAGGCTTCACGCCGAGCCCCCCGGCGAGCGCGAGGACCGCGAGCACCACGAGCGGACCGACGGCGAGCCAGCTCTCGCGGCCCCGCGGCGTCTCCGTCTCCGGCGCGCGCAGCGCGGTGAAGACCGGGCGGAAGGCATAGACCGCCGTCAGCGCCGCCGCGGTCAGCCCCACGGCCCAGACGGCGAGGCCGAGCCAGCTTGCCTCGAAGGCCGAGGCGAGGATCGCCTCCTTCGACCACCATCCCGCGGTGACGAGCGGCAGGCCGGCGAGGGACGCCGCGCCGGCGGCGAAACTGGCGAAGGCGATCGGCGCGCGCCGCGCGGTGCCGCGCAGCGCCGCGATCGAGGTGCCGCCGGCGCCCGCATGCGACAGCACGCCCGACGCCATGAAAAGGAGCGACTTGAAGAGCGCATGCACCACGAAATGCGCCATCGCCACCGCGGGCGCGCCGACGCCCACGGCGATCAGCATGTAGCCGATCTGGCTGATCGAGGAATAGGCGAGCAGGCGCTTGACGTCGGTCTGCGCCACCGCCGAGGCCGCCCCGAAGAGCGCCGTGACCACGCCCGCGATCGCCGTCGCCGCGGCGACGCCGTCGTTGGCCGCCATCACCGGCGCGAAGCGCGCCAGCAGCACCGCGCCGGCGGCCACCATCGTCGCCGAGTGCAGGAGCGCCGAGACGGGCGTGGGCCCGGCCATCGCCGTGGGCAGCCAGGTGTGGAAGGGGAACTGCGCCGACTTGCCCATCGCACCGATGAGCAGCAGCGCCGCGATCAGCGGCCCGCGCGCGGTGTCGATCGCCGCACCCGCCGGGATCAGCTCGGAGAGCCGCACCGAGCCGGCCTCGAGGAACAGGAGCAGGAGCCCCGCGAGCAGAGCCGCGTCGGCGATGCGCGTGATGACGAAGGCCTTCTGCCCGGCCGCGAAGGCGCGCGGCGAGGTCATGTTGTAGGAGATCAGGAAGAAGGAGCAGAGCCCCATCAGCTCCCAGCCGAGGAAGAAGGTGATCGAATCGGCCGCGAGCACCATGGAGAGCATGCCCGCCTGAAAGAGGTTCATCAGCGCGAAGAACCGGCGCAGGTCGGCGTTGCGCGCGCCCGACATGTAGTCGAGCGCGTAGATCATCACACAGGCCGAGACGAAGGCCACGGTCAGCGCCGTCACCGCGCTCAGCGTGTCGAGACCGACGGCCAGCGCGACCTCGTAGCTGCCGACGTAGAGCGTGAAGATCGGCGCGATCTGGTCGCCCCAGAGGCCGGTGAGATGCGCGATCGCCATCGGCGCGATCACCGCGAGCGGCGCGCAGCCCGCCACGATCGCCGCCGCACGCACCGCCCGCCGGTCGAGCCGGTAGGGATCGAGCGCCAGCAGCACGAAGCCGGCGAGCGGCGGGGTCGGCACGAGCAGGAGAAGATAGGCCAGCATCGCTACCCCCTGAGCTGCCGCGCGGCATCGGCATCGCCGTCGCCCGCGTGGCGTCGAAGCTGCAGGTAGATCGCGAGCCCGAGCGCGACCTCGGCGGCGGCGAGCGCGAGCACGATCAGGAACATCGCGGTCCCCTCGACCATGCCGTGATGCGCGCCCGCGGCCACGAAGGCGAGCGCCGGGCCCGCCAGCATGATCTCGAGCGAGATGAGCTGCATCAGGATCGTGCGCCGCGCGAGCACGCCGAAGAGCCCCGCCGCGAAAAGCCCCGCCGCGATCGCGAGCAGGAAACTCACCCCCGTCATCGCCTGCCCCCTTTCTGACGGCGGCGCAGCACGCGCACACCGATCATCCCGGCGATCAGCAGCAGCGAGACGAGCTCCGTCACCACCGCCCAGTCGCCGAACATCAACTGCCCGAGCGCCGCGGCGCCCGCCCCCGCCGGCGCGCCCTCGCCCGCGCCGCGGAGGCCCAGGAGCATCGGCGCCAGCGCGAGCACCGCCACCACCGCGGGCACCTGCCACGCGCCGGCGAAGAGCACCCGCTCCCGCGCGCGGGCCTCCGTCCCCGCCTCCACCGTCATCACGACGAAGACGAAGACGGCCACCACCGCGCCCGCGTAGATCAGGAGCTGGATCGCCCCCGCGAAGGGCGCGGCCAGCGCGAAGAAGGCCGCCGCCAGCGCGACGAGCGCACCGAGGAGCAGGAGAAGCGCGTGCACGACCGAATCCCGCGTGACCGCGAGCGCCGCCGCGGCGAGGGCCAGCGCCCCCGCCCAGATCGCGATGGCCCAGCTCATGGCGTCAGGTCCTTCAGATCGACGGGCGCCGCCTCGTCCTCGGCCGCGCCCTTGTCCTTGCCGCCGATCGCCTTGCCGGCGACCGACCAGTAGCGGTAGCCCTGCTGCTTGCCCTGCCCCGCGATCAGCAGGTCGGCCTTGTCGTAGACGAGGCTTTCGCGCGCGTAGTCGGCGGTTTCGAAATCCGGCGTGAGCTGGATCGCCTGGGTCGGGCAGGCCTCCTCGCAGAAGCCGCAGAAGATGCAGCGGGCGAAGTTGATGCGGAAGGTCTCGGGATACCAGCGCCCGTCGTCGGTCTCGGCCTTGACGACGTCGATGCAGTCCACCGGACAGGACGCCGCGCAGAGGTTGCAGGCGACGCAACGCTCCTGCCCGTCCGGGTCGCGCGTGAGCACGATGCGCGCGCGGTAGCGCGCCGGCAGCTCCGGTTTCACCTCCGGGTAGCCGGCGGTGTATTTCCGCGTGACGAGCTTGGCGCCGATGCGCCCGAGGCTTTCGATGATACCTTTCATGCGCCCCCCCTCAGGACCACGACGGCGCCTGTCGCCAGCAGGTTGACGAGCGCGAGCGGCAGCGCGGCCTTCCAGGCGAAAGCGACGAGCTGGTCGTAGCGCGGCCGCGGCAGCACCGCCCGGATCCAGATGAAGGCGAGCGCGATGAGGCCCGTCTTGAGACCGAACCACACCGGCCCCGGCAGCCACGGCCCGAGCCAGCCGCCGAAGAAGAGCGTCGTGGCCAGCGCCGCCACCAGCAGCACGGCGAGGTATTCGCCGAGGAAGAAGAGCGCGAAGCTCATGCCCGAGTACTCCGTCATGAAGCCCGCGACGAGGTCCTGCTCGCTCTCCTGCAGGTCGAAGGGCAGCCGGTGCGCCGCCGCGATCCCCGCGATCGTGAAGAGCGCCGCGCCCAGCGGCTGGAGCGCCACGAACCAGAGCCCCTCCTGCGCCGCGACGATCTCGCCGAGCTCGAGCGTCCCGGCGAGCATCACGACGCCCATCAGCGAGAGCCCGAAGAAGGCCTCGTAGGACAGCATCTGCGCCGCCGCCCTGAGCCCGCCGAGCATGGCGTAGCGGTTGCGCGAGGCCCAGGCGCCGAGCACCATCGCGTAGACGGTGAGCGCCAGCATCGCGAGGATGAAGATCACGCCCACGTCGAGCGCGGCCAGCGTCCAGCCCGGCGCGACGGCGACCACCGCGAAGCCCGCGAGCACCGGCGTCGCCGCCAGCGCGGGCGCGAGGCGGAAGGTCAGCCGGTCGCCGCCCGGCGGCACCTCGTCGGCCTTGAACATCAGCTTCACCGTGTCGGCGATCCACTGGAAGAAACCGAAGGGGCCGACGCGGTTGGGACCGAGCCGCTCCTGGAAGAAGCCGAGGCCGCGCCGCTCGACCCAGGTGAAGACGCCCGCCGCGACGAGAAGCGCCATGATCATGGCGAGCGAGATCCAAAGGGTGACCAGAACGCTCATGACCGCGCCTCCACCGTCACCGGCGAGCGCGCGCCGCGCGGCAGGACGCGGCCAGCGGAGGCCGCGACGTGCCCGCGCGGGACATCCCGGTCGAGCGTGAGCGCCACCGGCGCGGCGCCCGCCACCGCGACCGGCGTGCCCGCGGCAAGGCCGCGCGCGGCCG
>NZ_JAWLFS010000289.1:0-3385 GCF_041685465.1 Rhodosalinus sp.
GGGAGGGGGGCTGTCTGCCCCCCTCTTGGCCTACGGCCAATTCACCCCCCGAGAGTACTTGGGCCAAGATGATGGGGCCGGGGTCAAAGGGAGCGGGGGTCAAAGGGAGCCGGGGTCAGAGGGGGCCGGGGCGGCGTTCCTCCGAGAGCAGCACGTTGGCCTCCACCGCGCCCGCGCCGGGCAGCGTCATGATGCGCCGGCGCAGGAGGCGCTCGAAATCGGGGATGTCGCGGGCGACCACGCGCAGGCGGTAGTCGTAGAGGCCGAGGATGTGCTCGATCGTCTGCACCTCCGGGATGGCGGCGGCGGCGCGCTCGAAATCCTCGAGGCTCGCGCGGCCCTTGGCGGCGAGTTTCACGCCGAGAAAGACGGTGACGCCGAAGCCGGCCGCCTGCGGGTCGATGTCGAGGCGGCGCGCGCGGATGACGCCCGAGGCCTCGAGCCGCCGCAACCGGCGCCAGGCCGCGGGCTGCGAGAGGCCGAGCGCGCGGCCGAGCTCGGCGGCGGGCCGCGTGGCATCCTCGGCCACGAGGCGCAGGAGCGCGCGGTCGGTGGCGTCGAGGCTCACAGCGGCAGCGCCTCGGCGTCCTTGAGGCGCGCGACATGCATGAGCGCCTCGATGTCGGCGATATGCGGCAGGGTCAGGATGCGCTCCCGGTAGATGCGCTGGTAATGGGCCATGTCGCGGGCGATCACGGCGAGGCGCGCGTCCACGGAGCCGAGGAAGGTCTGGATCTCAAGCACCTCCGGCACCTCGCGCGCGGCGGCGATGAATTCGTCGAAGGCATTGGGCTGCGTCTTGTCGAGGGTGAAGCGCAGCGAGACCTCGACCGAGTAGCCGAGCGCGCGCCAGTCGATGACCGCCCGCGTGCCGCGCAGGATGCCGGCCTCGCGGAGCCGGGCGAGACGGCGCGAGGCGACCGAGGGCGTGCTGGCCGCGCGCTCGGCGAGCGCGGCCATGCTCTGGCCCGGGTCGGCCTGCAGCTGGCGCAGGAGGCGGCGGTCGAGGTCGTCGAGCATGGCAGGAGGCGTTTCCAGCAATATCGTGAATGATGATTGCGGAAAATGTCAGGTTTCCGGGCGAAACAAAATCCCTTCTCCGCCGGGGCGGCCTAGAGTGCGCGCCATCACCCATGCACCAAGGAGACGAGCGATGCGCGTCTATTACGACCGCGACTGCGACATTAACCTGATCAAGGACAAGAAGGTGGCGATCCTCGGCTACGGCAGCCAGGGGCATGCCCATGCGCTGAACCTGCGCGATTCGGGCGCGCGCAACGTGGTCGTGGCGCTGCGCGAGGGCTCGGCGAGCGCCAAGAAGGCGGAGGCCGAGGGCCTCTCGGTCATGGGGATCGCCGAGGCGGCGGCCTGGTGCGACCTGATGATGTTCACCATGCCCGACGAGCTGCAGGCCGAGACCTACCGCGAACACGTCCACGACAACCTGAAGGACGGCGCGGCGATCGCCTTCGCGCACGGGCTCAACGTGCATTTCGGCCTGATCGAGCCGAAGCCGGGCGTGGACGTGATCATGATGGCACCCAAGGGGCCCGGCCACACGGTGCGCGGCGAATACGTCAAGGGCGGCGGCGTGCCCTGCCTGGTGGCGGTGGATCAGGACGCGAGCGGACGCGCGCTGGAACTGGGGCTGTCCTACTGCGCGGCGATCGGCGGCGGGCGCTCGGGCATCATCGAGACCAGCTTCCGCGAGGAATGCGAGACCGACCTCTTCGGCGAGCAGGCAGTGCTCTGCGGCGGGCTGGTGGAGCTGATCCGCGCGGGCTTCGAGACACTGGTCGAGGCGGGATATGCCCCCGAGATGGCCTATTTCGAGTGCCTGCACGAGGTGAAGCTGATCGTGGACCTGATCTACGAGGGCGGCATCGCCAACATGAACTACTCGATCTCGAACACGGCGGAGTTCGGCGAATACGTCAGCGGGCCGCGGGTGCTGCCCTACGACGAGACGAAGGCGCGGATGAAAGCCATCCTGACCGACATCCAGACCGGCCGCTTCACGCGGGACTGGATGCAGGAGTGCTCGGTGGGCCAGCCGATGTTCAAGGCGACGCGGCGGCTCAACGATGCGCACCAGATCGAGGAGGTGGGCGAGAAGCTCCGCGACATGATGCCGTGGATCACCGCCGGCCGGATGGTGGACCGGGACCGCAACTGAGCCGCGCAGAAACGACCGGCCCGGGCCGCGTGGCCCGGGCCGTGTCCGGCGCGGCGCGCGCCCTCACTCGTCCTTGCGGTGGGAGTCGCCATCCCTGGCCAGCGCGCTGGCCGGGGCCTTGGGGTCGTGCTTGCGCTTTTCGGTCACGCGTTTCGAGTTGATCGCGATGATCGCGACGATACCGAGCGTCACGATCGCGAGCGTCGGAATGACGTAGGCTTCCATCTCGGTCACCTCCTGGGCTTGAGGCCCGGCAGACCGGCGCCGGGGAGGATCCCCGCCGCCGCGCCGGGGTCACCGGGTCAACGGTGGGGCGCTCCGCGCGTTTCCGCGACATGCGGTCACGGGCCGAGCGCTCAGGCGGCGCGCTCGACGGCCTCCACCACCTCGGCGACCACCTCGGCCATCAGCGCCTCGTCCTCCGCCTCGGCCATGACGCGGATCAGCGGCTCGGTCCCGGAGCGGCGGATCAGGAGCCGCCCGCACCCGTCGAGGCGCGCCTCGGCGGCCCGGATCGCATCCTGCACGCCGGCCTGGTCGAGCGGGGCGGCGCCGGTGGCGTAGCGCACGTTCCGCAGGAGTTGCGGCACCGGCTCGAACTGCCGGGCGAGGCGGCTGGCGGGCCGGCCGCTGCGCACCATCTCGGCGAGGACCTGCAGGCCCGCCATGAGCCCGTCGCCGGTGGTGGCATAGTCCGACAGGACGATATGGCCCGACTGCTCGCCGCCGAGGTTCCAGCCGCCCGCGCGCATTGCCTCGACCACGTAGCGGTCGCCCACCTTCGTGCGCTCGAGCCGCAGGTCGCGCGCGGCGAGGAAGCGCTCCAGCCCGAGGTTCGACATCACCGTGGCGACGAGCGTGCCGTCCCGGAGCCGCCCCTCCGCCGCCCAGCGCGCGGCCATGAGCGCCATCAGCTGGTCGCCGTCGGCCACCCTGCCCGTCTCGTCGATGAGCACGATCCGGTCGGCGTCGCCGTCGAGGCAGATGCCGACGTCCGCGCCGTGCGCCACCACCGCCTCGGCGGCGGCCTGCGGGCGGGTGGAGCCGCAGCCGTCGTTGATGTTGGTGCCGTCGGGAGAGGTGCCGAGCGCCACGACATCGGCGCCGAGTTCCCAGAGCACCTCGGGCGCGGCGCGGTAGGCGGCGCCGTGGGCGCAGTCCACGACGATCTTGAGCCCGTCGAGACGCATGCCCTGCGGAAAGGTCGAT
>NZ_JAWLFS010000290.1:0-3382 GCF_041685465.1 Rhodosalinus sp.
CACGCTGGAGCGCGAGGGCGCGGCGCGGGAGGCGCGGGCGCAGGCGCTCGCCAGGGAGCTTGACGGCTGGCGCGGACGGCTTGCGTCGGCCGATCAGCGCGCCGCGGAGCTCGCCGAGCGGATCGCCGCCGCCGAGGCCGAGCGCGTCGAGGCCGCCGGCCGGCCCGACGCGCTCGCCGCGCAGCGCGGGGAGCTCGCCGAGGCGATCCGGGTGGCGGAGGCGCGGCGCGACGCCGCCGCCGAGGCGCTCGCCGCCGGCGAGGCCGCGCGCCGGGAGGCCGCCGAGGCGGAGCGCGCCGCCGAACGCGCTGCCGCCGACGCCCGCGCCGGGGAGGCCGCCGCCGGGGCGCGTGCCGAAGCGGCCGGGGCGGCCGCGGAGGAGGCCGAGGCGCGCATCGCCGAGGCCTGGGAACTCGCGCCTGCCGCGCTGCCCGGGACACTTGGCGTCGATCCCGACACGCTCGCCGATGCCGAGGCGCTCGAGGCCGAGGTGGCGAAGCTGAAGCGCCAGCGCGACGGGCTCGGCGCGGTGAACCTGCGCGCCGAGGAGGATGCCCGCGAAGTGCAGGCCGAGCACGACACCCTCGCGCAGGAGAAGGCCGATCTCGAGGAGGCGATCGCCAAGCTCCGCTCGGGCATCGCCGCACTCAACCGCGAGGGGCGCGAGCGGCTGCTGACCGCCTTCGAGCAGGTGAACGCCAATTTCGCCACGCTCTTCACCCATCTCTTCGGCGGCGGCGAGGCGAAGCTCGTCATGGTCGAATCCGATGATCCGCTGGATGCCGGGCTGGAGATCATGTGCCAGCCGCCGGGCAAGAAGCTCTCGACGCTCTCGCTTCTCTCCGGGGGCGAGCAGACGCTGACCGCGCTCGCGCTGATCTTCGCGGTGTTCCTCGCCAACCCGGCGCCGATCTGCGTGCTCGACGAGGTGGACGCGCCGCTCGACGACGCCAACGTGACGCGCTTCTGCGATCTTCTGGACGAGATGCGCCGCCGCGCCGACACGCGCTTTCTCATCATCACGCACCACGCGGTGACGATGGGGCGGATGGACCGGCTCTTCGGGGTGACCATGGTCGAGCAGGGCGTCAGCCAGCTCGTCAGCGTGGACCTGCGCCGGGCGGAGAAGATGGTCGCCTGAGCCGCCGCCGCGGCGCGCCCGCCGTCAATCCCTGTGAGGCGTCGGAGCGGTACCGGCGAGGCCGCCCGGGCGTGGCACCTCCGCGCGTCGCGGGCCGGGGCGTGCGCCATGGCCTGCGACCACGGCGGAGTCGTGCCGGCCGGCCCGCCCTCGCGGCCTCAGGCCGCGCGCCAGTCGAAGAAGCCGGGGCCGCCCTGTCCGAGGAGCTTCTCGGCCATCTCGCGGCCGAGCGCCGGGCCGTCCTCGACCGGGGCGCTCGCATCGTCGGAAAGGCATTCCGAGCCGTCCGGGCGCAGGATCTCGCCGCGCAGGCGCAACGTCCCCCCCTCGACCTCGGCGAGCCCGGCGATCGGCGTGTCGCAGGAGCCGTCGAGCGTGGCGAGGAAGGCGCGCTCGGCTGCGAGCAGGGTCGCCGTGGGGCCGTCGTGGATCGCCGCGAGCATCTCGGCAGTGCGCGCGTCCTCCGCGCGCCGCTCGATCCCGATGGCGCCCTGCGCCACCGCCGGCAGCATGTCCTCGGGCGCGATGGGGCCGCGCGCGACATGCGTCATCTCGAGGCGCCGCAGCCCCGCCATGGCGAGGAAGGTCGCGTCGGCGACGCGATCCTCGAGCTTTCTGAGCCGCGTCTGCACGTTGCCGCGGAACTCCACCACCGAGAGGTCCGGCCGCCGCCAGAGCAGCTGCGCGCGCCGGCGCAGCGAGCTGGTGCCCACCACCGTGCCCTCGGGCAGGTCGGCCAGACCGGCGTGATGCGGGCTGACGAAGGCATCGCGCATGTCCTCGCGCGGCAGGTAGGTGTCGAGCGTGAGCCCCGGCGGCTGCTCGGACGGCATGTCCTTCATCGAGTGCACGGCGATGTCGATGCCGCCGTCGATGAGCGCCTGCTCGATCTCGCGCGTGAAGAGGCCCTTGCCGCCGATCTCCTTCAGCGGGCGGTCGAGGACCGCGTCGCCGGTCGTCTTGATCCTGACCACCTCGAAGGCATCCTCGGGCAGGTCGAAGGCCGCGGCGAGCCGGTCGCGCGTCTCGTAGGCCTGCGCGAGGGCGAGGGGCGAACCACGGGTGCCGATCTTCAGCGGCGCGTCGGGGGAGGGCAGGGCAATGCTCATGACCCCGGTCTAAGGCTGTCACGCGCGCCTGACAAGCGTCTCCGGCTTGACAGCGGGGGCGGGGGCGGCGACCCCTGCATCTGAAGCTGCGGAAAGGGCGACGATGGCCGAGACGAAGACGATCCTGAGGGCGCTGGCGGGCGAGACGCTGCCGGTGCCGCCGATCTGGATGATGCGGCAGGCGGGGCGCTACCTGCCGGAATACCGCGCGACGCGGGCGAAGGCGGGCGATTTCCTGTCGCTCTGCTACACGCCCGATCTCGCCGCGGAGGTGACGCTGCAGCCGATCCGCCGCTACGGCTTCGACGCGGCGATCCTCTTCGCCGACATCCTGCTGCTGCCGCAGGCGCTCGGCGCCGATCTCTGGTTCGTCACCGGCGAGGGGCCGCGCCTCTCGACCATGACGACGGAGGCGGAGTTCGAGGCGCTGAAACCCGCCGAGGCGGTGCACGAGACGCTGAACCCGATCTACGAGACGGTGCGCATCCTCTCGCGCGAGTTGCCCGCGGAGACGACGCTCATCGGCTTCGCCGGCGCGCCCTGGACCGTGGCGACCTACATGATCGCCGGCCGGGGCACGCCCGACCAGGGCCCGGCGCACAGGCTCAAGGACGAGAACCCGGCGCTCTTCGACCGGCTGATGGCACTGCTGGAGGCCGGGACGGTCGAATACCTCTCGAAACAGGTCGAGGCGGGCGCCGAATGCGTCAAGGTCTTCGACAGCTGGGCGGGCTCGCTCACGGGCGCGGATTTCGAGCGCTACGCCGTCGAGCCCTGCCGCCGCATCACCGCGGCGCTCAAGGCGCGCCATCCGGGGCTGCCGGTGATCGGCTTCCCGCGCGGCGCGGGCGCGGCCTACGAGGGCTTCGGCAAGGTGACTGGCGTGGACTGCGTGGCGCTCGACGACGGGGTGACCCCGGAATGGGCGGCGGAGCATGTGCAAAAGGACGGCTGCGTGCAGGGCAACCTCGCCTCCTCGCACATGGTGACGGGGGGCGAGGCGCTCGTGGAGGAGACGCGGCGCATCGTGCGTGCCTTCTCCGGCGGGCCGCACATCTTCAACCTCGGCCACGGCATCACGCCGGACGCGGACCCGGAGAACGTGCAGCGCATGATCGACGCCGTCCGGGGC
>NZ_JAWLFS010000057.1:0-13945 GCF_041685465.1 Rhodosalinus sp.
CTCGTAGCCGGTGACCGGGAAGCCGGTGCAGGCGGGTTTCGCGTCGCCCAGCCGGTTCGAGATGAAGATGTGCAGCATCTCGGTCGCCCCGATCCCGTCGAGGAGCGGCTTGCCCGTGCGGCGCATCCAGTCCTCGAAGACGGGGGCGGGCAGCGTCTCGCCCGCCGAGACGGCGCAGCGCAGGCTCGACAGGTCCGCCCCGTCCTCCATCGCGCGCAGCATGGCGAGATAGGCGGTGGGCGCGGTGAAACAGACGGTCGCGCGGTAGCGCTCGATGATCTCGATCAGGTTGGGGGGCGAGGCGGTCTCCAGAAGCGCGGCCGCCGCCCCGAAGCGCAGCGGAAAGACCGCGAGCCCCCCGAGACCGAAGGTGAAGGCCAGCGGCGGCGAGCCCACGAAGATGTCGTCCGGCGTGACCTGCAGCACCTCGCGCGCGTAGCCGTCCGCTATGATCAGGATGTCGCGGTGGAAATGCATCGTCGCCTTGGGCTGGCCGGTCGTGCCGGAGGTGAAGCCCAGAAGCGCCACGTCGTCACGACCCGTCCGCGCGGCCTCGAACGTCACGGGCTTGTCGAGCGCCGCGCGGTCGAGCTCCGCGTCGTGGTTGGCGGTGCCGTCGAAGCCCACCACCGTCTTCAGCGTGCGCGAGTCCTTGGCGCAGGTCACCAGATCGTCCATCAGCCGCGTGTCGCAGAGCGCCAGCGCGATCTCGGCCTTGTCCACGATCTGACCGAGTTCGCCGGCGCGCAGCATCGGCATGGTGTTGACCACGACCGCGCCCGCCTTCGTCGCGGCGAGCCAGCAGGCGACCATCGCCGGGTTGTTGGCCGAGCGGATCAGAACGCGGTTGCCGGGCCGCACGCCGTAATCTTCCACCAGCGTTCGGGCGAGACGGTTGGTCCAGTCGGCGAGCTCCTTGTAGGTGCGCCGGCGCCCGTTGCCGATCAGCGCCGTGCGATCGCCGAAGCCGCGCTCGACCATGCGGTCGGTCAGCTCGACGCCGACGTTCAGCCACTCGGGATAGTCGAAGTTCCCGAGCCTGAGCTCCGGCCACTCCTCGACGGGCGGGAGAGTGTCGCGGGCGAAGGTATCCTCGTGCCCCGAGGGGCCAAGTCCGGTGACGCTCATTGCGTGATCCTCCCCGTTGGCGCGCCCGCTCCGATCCCCGTCAGCCCATGGTCTGGCGCGCGATGATGATTTTCTGCACGTCGCTCGCGCCCTCGTAAATCCGGAGCGCGCGGATCTCGCGGTAAAGGCTCTCGACCGTCTCGCCCGTTCGCACCCCGTCGCCGCCGTGCAGCTGCACGGCCTTGTCGATCACGCCCTGCGCGGTCTCCGTGGCGTGGAGCTTGGCCATCGCCGCCTCGCGGCTCACCCGCGCCGCGCCCATGTCCTTGGTCCAGGCGGCGCGGTAGACGAGAAGGGCGGAGGCATCGACGCCGAGCGCCATCTCCGCGATGTGGCCCTGCACCATCTGCAGCTCGGCGAGCTTCTGCCCGCCGACCTCGCGGCTCTGCACCCGGTGCACCGCCTCGTCGAGCGCACGGCGCGCGAAGCCGAGCGCGGCGGCGCCCACGGTCGCGCGGAAGACGTCGAGCACAGACATGGCGATGGCGAAGCCGCGCCCGCCTGCGCCGATCCTGGCCTCGGCGGGCAGCGTCACGCCATCGAAGGAGATCCGGGCGAGGGGATGCGGCGCCATGACCTCAAGCCGCTCGGCCACGCCGAGGCCCGGCGTGTCCGCCGGCACGAGGAAGGCCGAGAGCCCCTTGGCGCCCGGCGCTTCGCCGGTGCGCGCGACGACGGTGTAGACGTCGGCGATGCCGCCGTTGGAGATCCAGGTCTTCTCACCGTCGAGCCGCCAGCCGTCGCCCTCAGCCACGGCCGTCATCGCGGTGTTGGCCACGTCCGAGCCCGAGGCTGGCTCGGTCAGCGCGAAGGCCGCGATGGCCTCCCCCGCGCGGGTGCGCTCGAGCCAGGCGCGCTGCTCGGGACTGCCGAAGAGCGACACCGCCCCCATCCCGAGACCCTGCATGGCGAAGGCGAAATCGGCGAGCCCGTCGTGGCGCGCCAGCGTCTCGCGGATCAGGCAGAGCGTGCGCAGGTCGAGCGTCTCGCCCTCCGCCGCGCCGGAGTGGCGCAGAAAACCGGCCCGGCCCAGATCGGTGACGAGCCCGCGGCAGGCCGCGTCGATATCGGCGTGATCCGCCGGCAGGTGGCGCGCCGCCCAGTCGTCGAGCGCCTCGGCCAGCTCGCGGTGGCGCTCCTCGAAGAACGGCCAGTCGAGAAAACTGCGATCGGGCATCCGCGCGCCCCTTCTTCTTGGTCCAAATATCCCCGCCGGAGGCGGAAAAACCTTGCCCAAGGTTTTTCCCCCGGCGCGTTCGTCAGAACGCGCCCGACACCGTCAGTCCCCTTCGAAGACCGGCTTTTCCTTCGCCACGAAGGCGCGGTAGGCACGCCGGAAGTCCTCGGTCTGCATGCAGATCGCCTGCGCCTGCGCTTCCGCCTCGATCGCCTGATCGAGACCCATCGACCATTCCTGATTGAGCTGGGTCTTGGTCATCATCTGCGCGAAGGTCGGCCCCGCCGCGATCTTCTTCGCCAGTGCCAGCGCCTCGGCCTCGACCCGGTCGCCGGGATGGAGCGCGTTGAAGAAGCCCCAGTTCAGCCCTTCCTCGGCCGACATCGCGCGCCCGGTGTAGAGGAGCTCGGCCGCGCGGCCCTGCCCGATGATCCGCGGCAGCATCGCGCAGGCGCCCATGTCGCAGCCGGCAAGGCCCACCTTGGTGAACAGGAACGCCGTCTTCGCCTCGGGCGTGCCAAGGCGCAGGTCGGAGGCCATCGCCACGATCGCCCCCGCCCCGGCGCAGATCCCGTCCACCGCCGCGACGACGGGCTTGCCGCAGTGCAGCATCGCCTTGACCAGATCGCCGGTCATGCGCGTGAAGGCGAGCAGGTCCTTCATGTCCATCTCGGTGAGCGGACCGATGATGTCGTGCACGTCGCCGCCGGACGAGAAATTGCCCGTGTTCGGGGCGAAGACGACCGCGTCCACGTCCGTCGCGTAGGCCATGGCGCGGAAGGTGTCGCGAAGCTCCGCGTAACTCTCGAAGGTGAGAGGGTTCTTGCGCTCCGGGCGGCTCAGCCGGATCACCGCCACCCGCGCATCCCATGTCCACTCGAAGTGCTGGGGCTCAAGCCCCGCCATCTCGGTCATTCCCGTCCCTCCCGATGCGTGCGAGAAGCGCGATCGCGGGATCGAGCTCCTCGGCGTCTATGTTTCCGAGCAGATCGTCCACGCGTGCCTCGTGCCAGGCGGCCATTCCGGCGAACCGCGCGCGGCCGGCCTCGGTCAGGCGCACGCGCATCGCGCGGCGGTCGCCTTCCACGGGCAGGCGTTCCAGGTAGCCCTCGCCGGCAAGCCGTTCGACGATGCCGGTGACGTTGCCGTTGGAGACCTTGAGCATCGCCGACAGCTCGCTCATGCGCAGCCCGTCGGGCCGGCGATAGAGGGCGGCGAGGACGTCGAAGCGGGGCAGCGTGCTGTCGTGCTCGGTGCGCAGCTCGTCGCGCAGGCGCGCCTCGATGGCGCGCGTCGCCTCCAGCATCCGCAGCCAGAGCCGCAGGCGCTGTTTCGAGACGGGCGCCGCCTCCTCCGCCCTGTCGGGCGTCCTCGGCTCCGGCGCGCTCATGTTTCGCCCCCGGAAATCGAGATCGCCTGTCCGGTGACCCCCTCCGAGCCCGGCCCGCAGAGCCAGAGCGCGGCGGCGGTCACTTCCCCGGTCCGGATCAGCCGCTTCTGCGGGCTGTTCTTCGCGAGTTCCGCGCGCGCCTCCACGTCGCTCATGCCGGTCTTGTCCACGATGTTAGCGACGCTGCGGTCGGTCATCTCCGTCTCCAGGAACCCGGGGCAGAGGGCGTTGACGGTGACGCCGGATCGCGCCGCCTCGAGCGCCGTGGCGCGCACCAGCCCGACCACGCCATGCTTCGCGGCGGTGTAGGCGGTGACGTAGGGGTAGCCCTTCAGGCCCGAGGTCGAGGCCACGGCGATCAGGCGCCCCCACTCGGCCTTGCGGAGCCGTGTCCAGCCTTCCCGGAGCGTGTAGAACGTGCCGGTCAGGTTGACCGCCAGCATCCTGTCCCAGAGCGCGTCGTCGGTGCGGTGGAGCGGCGCGCTGTCGGCCGCGCCTGCATTCGCGATCACGATCTCGGGGGTGCCGGCCGCCTCGAACATGGCGGCGACCGAGGCCGGATCGGTCACGTCGCAGTGCACGGGCCGCAGGGCGTGGTGGCCGTCGGCCACCCGCTCCAGCGCCTCCATGCGCCGGCCCGCGATCCAGACGGTCGCGCCGGCCTCCGCGAGGCCACGGGCGAGATCGGCGCCGAGGCCCGAACCGCCGCCGGTGACGATCGCGCTACGCCCCGCGAGGGTCATACCCGGATGCCCATCCCCTCGCCGCGCTCGGCGAGGCGCATGAGCTGGCTCTGCCCGGCGAGGTAGGGGTCGGGCCAGCGTTCCTCGCTGTCGCCGAGGGCTGCCGCGGCGTGCAGCGTCCAGTAGGGATCGGCCAGATGCGGCCGCGCCAGCGCCACCAGATCCGCGCGCCCCGCCATCAGGATCGAGTTGACGTGATCGGGCTCGTAGATGTTGCCCACCGCCATCGTCGGCATTCCGATCTCGTTGCGCACGCGGTCCGAGAAGGGCGTCTGGAACATGCGCCCGTAGACCGGCTTCGCCTCGGTGGTGGTCTGTCCCGCCGAGACGTCCACCATGTCGACGCCCGCCTCGCGGAACATCCGGGCGATCTCGACCGCCTCGGAGCCGTCGACGCCGCCCGCGGCCCAGTCCGAGGCCGAGATGCGCACCGACATCGGCTTGTCCTCCGGCCAGACGTCGCGCATGGCGCACAGCACCTCCAGCGGGTAGCGCATCCGGTTCTCGAGGGAGCCCCCGTAGTCGTCGCTGCGCAGGTTCGACAGCGGCGAGATGAAGGACGAGATCAGGTAGCCGTGCGCGGCATGCAGCTCGACCATGTCGAAGCCGCAGCGCGCGGCCATCTGCGTGGCGGCCACGAACTGGTCGCGCACCCTGTCCATGTCGGCGCGGTCCATCTCCTTCGGCACCTGATTGCGCTCCGACCACGGGATGGGTGAGGCCGACATGATCGGCCAGTTGCCCTCCTTGAGCGGCGCGTCCATCTCGTGCCAGCCGAGCTGGGTGGAGCCCTTGCGGCCTGCGTGCCCGATCTGCATGCAGACCTTCGCCTCGGTCTCGGCGTGCACGAAGTCCACCAGCCGCGTCCAGGCCGCCTCGTGCTCGGGCGCGTAGAGGCCCGGGCAGCCCGGCGTGATCCGCCCCTCGGGCGAGACACAGGTCATTTCCGTGTAGACGAGGCCCGCGCCGCCCTTGGCGCGTTCGGCGTAGTGCACGAAGTGCCAGTCGGTCGGGCAACCGTCGACGGCCTTGTACTGCGCCATGGGCGAGACGACGACCCGGTTCTTGAGCCGCATGTCGCGCAGCCGGAAGGGCGCGAACATGGGCGCGCGGTGGCTGCCGTTGTTGCCGGCCTGCCGCTGGAACCATTCCTCCGCCTCGCGCAGCCAGTCGGGATCGCGCAGGCGCAGGTTCTCGTGGCTGATCCGCTGGCTGCGGGTCAGCAGCGAATAGTTGAACTGCACGGGATCGAAATCGAGGTAGCGCTCCACTTCCTCGAACCATTCGAGCGAGTTGCGCGCGGCCGACTGAAGACGCATCACCTCGACGCGGCGCTCCTCCTGGTAGCGCTCGAAGGCCGCTTCCAGCGTGGGCTCGGAGTGCAGGTAGTCGGCCAGCGCGATGGCGCTGTCCATGGCGAGGCGCGTGCCCGACCCGATGGAGAAGTGCCCGGTCGCCGCCGCGTCGCCCATCAGCACGACGTTTTCGTGGTACCACTGGCCGCAGATCACCCGCGGGAAGTTCATCCAGACCGCCGCACCCCGCAGATGCGCCGCGTTGGACATCAGCGCGTGTCCACCGAGGTGATCGGCGAACACCTCGGTGCAGGTGTCCACGATCTCCTCCTTGGACATGCCCTCGAAGCCGAAGCTGTCCCATGTCTCCTGCGTGCACTCGACGATGAAGGTCGCCGTGTCCTCGTCGAACTGGTAGGCATGCGCCCATATCCAGCCGTGCTCGGTCTTCTCGAAGATGAAGGTGAAGGCGTCGTCGAACTTCTGGTGCGTGCCGAGCCAGACGAACTTGCACTTGCGCACGTCGATGTCGGGCTGGAAGATCTCCTCGTATTCCTGGCGCACCCTCGAGTTCAGCCCGTCGGCCGCGACGACCAGATCGTAGCGCTTGCGGTAGTCCTCCGCCGTCTCGAACTCGGTCTGGAACTGCAGGTCGATGCCGAGCTCGCGGGCGCGCTCCTGCAGAAGGACCAGAAGCTTCTTGCGCCCGATGCCGGCGAAACCGTGCCCGCCCGAGACGACGCGGGTGCCCTCCTTCACGACGGCGATGTCGTCCCAGTAGGCGAAGTTCGACCGGATCGCCTCGGCGCTCGTCGGGTCGTTCGTCTCGAGCCGCGACAGCGCATCGTCGGACAGCACGACGCCCCAGCCGAAGGTGTCGTTGGCGCGGTTGCGCTCGAGCACCGTGATCTCGTGCGAGGGGTCGCGCAGCTTCATGCTGATCGCGAAATAGAGCCCTGCGGGGCCTCCGCCGAGACAGATGATCTTCATGCTCGCAACTCCCTCTGGCTTGCCGGGTGAGCCTGCCACCCGCGACCTGTTATTTCAAGCCTGAAGTTTTAGGCTTGAAAGATAATCCGGCAAGGGGCAATCTTGCCGGGACCGACCGGAGCACAGGAGGCGCGCATGGCCGCGATCACGGTACAGCCCGAGGGATGGAAGCCGGCCAAGGGCTACGCGAACGGCATGGTGGCCGAGGGGCGCGTTCTGTTCGTCGGCGGGCAGATCGGATGGACCGCCGATCAGGTTTTCGAGGCCCATGATTTCCTCGGGCAGTGCGAGCAGGCGCTGAAGAACATCCGCGACGTTGTCGAGGCCGCTGGCGGCACGGTGGAGGATATCGCGCGGCTGACCTGGTATGTCACGGACAAGCGCGAGTATCTCGCCAGGCAGAAGGAAATGGGGCGCGTCTACCGCTCGGTGATGGGCTACCACTTCCCGGCCATGACCATGGTGGTCGTCGCCGCCCTCGTGGAAGACGCGGCGCTCGTGGAGATAGAGGCGACCGCCGTTCTGTCTTGACGCCGCCCGTTCCGCGGCGGAAGGTCGCGCGCAGGACGCCGGGCAACGCGCGCGTCACGACAACGAACGGGAGGTCGCCATGACAATCGCACGCACTCTGCTCGCCGGCACCTGCACGCTGGCGCTCGCCGCCACGGCGCAGGCGGCGGATCTCAAGGTGGGGCTCTTGAGCACGCTTTCGGGGGGTGGCGCCGGCCTCGGCGTGGACATCCGCGACGGTTTCCTGCTCGCCATCGACCAGGCCGGCGCCGACAATGTCGAGGTCATCGTCGAGGATGATCAGCGCAAGCCCGAGATCGCGGTGCAGGTCGCCGACGAGCTGATCCAGCGCGAGGGGGTGGACGTGCTCACGGGCATCGTCTTTTCGAACATCGCGCTCGCCGTGGTGCCCTCGGCCGTCAATCAGGGCAAGTTCTACGTCTCGCCCAACGCCGGCCCCTCGCAGCTTGCCGGGCGGGGCTGTCACGAGAACTACTTCAACGTCGCCTGGCAGAACGACGCGATGCACGAGGCCGCCGGCGCGCACGCCAACGACGAAGGCTACGAAAGCGCCTTCATCATGGCGCCCAACTACCCGGCCGGGCAGGACGGGCTGACCGGCTTCAAGCGCTTCTACGAGGGCGAGGTGCTCTCGGAGGTCTACACAAAGCTCGGCCAGTCGGATTACGCCGCCGAGATCGCGCAGATCCGCGCCTCCGAGGCCGACGTCGCCTATTTCTTCCTGCCGGGCGGCATGGGGATCTCCTTCCTCAAGCAGTATGCCGACGCGGGCGTGGATATTCCCTTGATCGGGCCGGGCTTCAGCTTCGACCAGACGATCCTGCCGGCCGTGGGCGATGCCGCGGCGGGGGTGCGCAACACATCCGAGTGGTCGCCCGACCTCGACAACGACGCCAACGCGCGCTTCGTCGAGGGCTTCCGGGACGCCTACGACCGCACGCCCTCGATGTACGCCGCGCAGGGCTACGACGCCGCGCAGCTCCTGCTCTCGGCCATGGAGACGGCCGAGGTCTCGGACGCCGACGCCTTCCGCGAAGCGCTGCGCGCGGCCGAGTTCGAGAGCGTGCGCGGCGAGTTCCGCTTCGCGCCCAACCAGCACCCGATCCAGGACATCTACGTCCGCGAGGTGGTCGAGCAGGACGGCGTCTGGACCAACGTCGTCGTGGGGCCGAGCCTGCAGGACCATCAGGACGCCTACGGCGCGGACTGCGATCTCTGATCCGTCGCGCGCCGCGGGACGATCCCGCGGCGCGCCCGCGCAGGGGCACCGCGGCGGCCGGACCGCCGCCGCGGCCGCATCACGCGTGACGCGCGCGAGGGGACGATGACGACCATTCTCTTCATCGAACAGGTGCTGAACGGCCTTCAGTTCGGGGTGATGCTGTTCCTGATGGCCGCCGGGCTGACGCTCGTCTTCGGGGTCATGGGGCTCATCAACCTCGCGCATGGCTCGCTCTACATGGTGGGCGCCTTCGCGGCAGCGACCGTCGCGGCGGCGACAGGCAGTTTCCTCCTCGGGCTGATCGCGAGCCTCGCGGCGGCGGCGATGGCCGGCGCGATCGTCGAGATCGTCGTGATCCGCCGGCTCTACCGGCGCGACCACCTCGATCAGGTGCTCGCGACCTTCGCGCTGATCCTGATCTTTTCCGAGGGCACGCGCTGGCTCTTCGGCTCCTTCCCGCTCTACCTCGACATTCCGGCGATGCTGTCGGGGTCGGTGACGCTGCCCGGCGGAATCCAGTATCCCCTTTACCGCCTCTTCATCATCGGGATGGGGCTTGGCGTCGCGGCGTTTCTGTTCTGGCTGATCTCGCGCACGCGGCTGGGCATCCAGATCCGCGCGGGCGAGGCCGACCGCGAGATGATCGGGGCGCTCGGCGTCGATATCTCGAAGCTCTATACGGTGGTCTTCGCCCTCGGCGCGGCGCTCGCCGGGATGGCCGGCGCGCTCGTCGGGGCCATCCAGTCGGTCGAGGTCGGCATGGGCGAGCCGGTGCTGATCCTCGCCTTCGTCACGATCATCATCGGCGGCATCGGCTCGATCAAGGGGGCCTTCGTCGGCGCGCTGCTCGTCGGGCTGATCGACACGCTGGGCCGCACGATGCTGCCCATCGCCTTCGGCACGGTGATGGAGGCCTCGGCGGCGACGACCGTCGGCTCGGCGCTCGCCTCGATGCTGATCTACATCCTGATGGCAGGCGTGCTGATCGCGCGACCGCAGGGGCTTTTCGGAGCGGCGGCCTGAGATGCGGCGCGAGACGATCATCAACGCCGCGCTCGCCATCGGGCTTCTGGCGATCCCGCTCTGGGCGCATGTCACGGGCGAGATCTTCACCATCACGCTGGCCACCCGTGTCGCGATCCTCGCCCTCGCGGCGGTGGGGCTGAACCTCGCGCTGGGGCTCGGCGGGCTCGTGTCCTTCGGGCATGCGGCCTACTTCGGGCTCGGCGGCTACGCGATGGGGATTCTCGCTTTCCACGCGCAGACCTTCGACCCGATCTTCACCTGGCCCTTCGTCTTCGAGGGCACCAGCCAGATGCTGGTGATCTGGGGCGTCGCGCTCGTCGTCTCGGGCCTGGCGGCGGCTCTGATCGGGATGCTCACGCTGCACACCTCGGGCGCCTATTTCATCATGGCGACGCTCGCCTTCGGGCAGATGTTCTACTACCTCTTCGTGAGCTGGCCGAAGTACGGCGGCGAGGACGGGATGTCGATCTACGTCCGCAACGATTTCCCGGGGCTGAACACGCTCGACCCGATCCAGTTCTTCCTGATCTGCTATGTCCTGCTGATGGCGGGCATCTTCGTCAGCTGGCGCATCGCGCGATCGCCCTTCGGCCTCGCGCTGAAGGCCTCGCGCCAGAACGCCGAGCGGGTGGAGACGGTGGGGATCACCCCCTTCCGCATCCGTCTGGCCGCTTTCGTGATCTCGGGCATGATCACCGGGCTCGCCGGCGCGCTGATGGCCGATCTCAACCGCTTCGTGGGCCCCACGATGTTCAGCTGGCAGACCAGCGGCGAGATCATGATCCTCGTGATCCTGGGCGGCGTGGCGCGGCTCTACGGCCCCGTCGCGGGGGCGGCGCTCTTCATCCTGCTGGAACACTGGCTCGGCGGGGTGAGCGACTACTGGCTGGCCTTCGTGGGCGCGCTTCTCCTGCTCGTCGTGCTCTTCGCGCGCGGCGGGCTCATCGGCTCGCTCGCGGGGCGGGAGGTGGCCCATGACTGAGCCGGTGCTCGAGGTCCGCCACGTGCACAAGAGCTTCGGTGCGCTGCGGGCGAGCCACGACATCAACCTGACGCTTTACCCGGGCGAGATTCACGCGCTGATCGGGCCGAACGGGGCCGGGAAATCCACGCTCATCAAGCAGATCGCCGGCAACATGCAGCCCGATGCGGGCGAGATCCGATTTCTCGGGCAGGACGTGACGGCGCTCGGCACCGTCGCGCTCGCGCGGATGGGGCTGGGGCGGAGCTTCCAGATTTCCTCTGTGATCCCGGAGTTCACGGTGCTGCAGAACGTGGTGCTGGCCTTGCAGGGGGCGCGGGGCGCCTCCTATCACTTCTTCCGCGCCGTTCTGAACGACCGGGATATGACGGAGACGGCGCGCGCCACGGCCGCGCGCGTGGGCCTCGCCGACCGTCTCGCCGTCTGGGCGCAGGACCTCAGCCACGGCGAGCGGCGCAAGCTCGAGATCGCCATGGCGCTCGCGCTCGCGCCCCGCGCCTTCCTGCTCGACGAGCCGATGGCCGGCATGGGCGCCGAGGGCGCGGCGGAGATGACGCGGTTTCTCGCCGAATTGCGCCACGAGGCGCCGATCCTGCTGGTGGAGCACGACATGGACGCGGTCTTTTCGCTGGCCGACCGGATCAGCGTTCTGGACTACGGCGAGATCATCGCCTCCGGCACGGTGGCGGAAATCCGCGCGAACCCCGAGGTGCGGCGCGCCTACCTCGGCGACGACGCGGAGGCGCTCTGATGGCGCTTCTCGCGCTCGAGGGGATCGAGGCCGCCTACGGCGCGAGCCAGGCGCTCTTCGGCGTCGATCTGGAGGTCGCCGAGGGCGAGGTCGTCGCGCTCATGGGCCGCAACGGAATGGGCAAGACGACGACGATCCGCGTCGCCTGCGGCATGATGCCGGCGCGGGCGGGACGCGTCGCCTTCGAGGGTCGTGACATCACGCGACTGCCCGCACACCGCGTCGCACGCCTCGGCGTCGGGCTGGTGCCCGAGGGGCGGCGCTGCTTCGCGCCGCTCACGGTGGAGGAGAACCTGCTCGCCGCCGCGCGGCCGGGGGCGTGGGATCTCGCATCGGTGGCCGAGCTTTTCCCGCGCCTCGCCGAGCGGCGGGATCAGCGCGCCATCTCGCTGTCGGGCGGCGAGCAGCAGATGCTCGCCATCGGCCGCGCGCTCATGACCAACCCGCGGCTCCTGATCCTCGACGAGGCGACCGAGGGCCTCGCGCCGGTCGTACGTCAGGAGATCTGGACCGCGATCGCCCGGCTCAAGGCGGACACCGGCCTCGCGCTCCTCGTGGTGGACAAGTCGCTCAAGGAACTCGCCCGCGTCGCCGACCGCGCCGTGATCCTCGAGCGCGGGCGCAGCGTCTGGCGGGGCACCCTGGACGCGATGGACCGCGAGGTGACGGACCGGTATCTGGGCGTCTAGCCCCCATGATCGGGCCCTGACCTGACTGGGGCTGTGGCCTCTCCCGCGGCATTCTCCGTTCGAGGGTTGCGCCCGGGTGGCGGAGGCCGAGCGTCTGCAATGGGCAGAGCGACAAGCCAGGCACCTTGATCTCGCTTGATGTCCGCAAGGCGACGATCCCGGTTGCGGGTGCGCAGGGCGAGCGCGGCAGCGAGGTCCGCCACCGGGGCACGGTTCCGCATCGGGCGGATCATCTTCGCAGGCTGGTGGAAAAACTGGCGGCCGGCGCAGGCCGGTTGCAGTTCTGCCATGAAGCTGGCCCACGCGGGTATGGCCTGTATCGCCGGCTCGTCGACATGGGGCCTGACTGCAGCGTGGTGGCGCCCCCGCTCATCCCGATGAAGGCTGGAAGGCGGGCTGACCTTCCCGCTTCAGCCCTGTGCGCCCTCGAGCGCGGCGGTCAGGTTCGCGCCCAGATCGTCCGAGAGGTAGCCGCCTTCCTGAACGTAGAGCACCGGCGGCCCCGCCGCCGCGATCGCCTGCGTGATGCGGCGGAAGCCCGGCGTGGTCACGGCGAGCCCCTGGAAGGGATCGGCGACATGCGCATCGAGGCCCAGCGCCACCACGAGCGCGTCACAGCCGAAGGCGTCGATCCGCGCGAGCGCGGTGTCGAGCGTGCGGAGATAGTCCTCGTCGCCCGTCCCCCGGGCGAGCGGCAGGTTCAGGTTCGCGCCGCGCCCTGCCCCCTCGCCGCGTTCCTGCGCATGGCCCCAGAAGAACGGGTAGAAGCGCGCCGGGTCGGCGTGGATCGAGACGGTCAGCACGTCGCCGCGCGCGTGGAACACGCCCTGCGTGCCGTTGCCGTGGTGCACGTCCACGTCGAGGATCGCCGGCCGGCGCCCGGCACGGCGCAGCCGCTCGGCGGCGATGGCGGAGTTGTTGAGAAAGCAGAAGCCTCCGGCGAGGTCGGTGAAGGCGTGGTGCCCCGGCGGCCGGGCGAGCGCGTAGACCGCGCGCGCGCCCTCGAGGATCGCGCCCGCGCCCGTTACCGCCGTCTGTGCCGACCAGTAGGCGGAGTCCCATGTGTGCTCCCCGATCGGACAGGCGGTGTCGGCCTGATGATAGCCGGCCTGCCCGACGGCGGATTTCGGGTAACCGTCGCCGCGCGCGGCGGGATGGATGTTCGGGATCACCTCCGGTCCCGCCCCCTCGATCCGGCGCCAGCGCGGATAGATGCTGCGCAGAAAGTCGAGGTATTCGGCCGTGTGCACCGCCGCGATCGGCGCCATGCCGTGATCCGCAGGCGCCTCGAAGGCGCAGCCCGCCGCCTCCGCCGCCGCGCGCAGGCGCTCGATGCGCTCGGGGCACTCCGGGCTCGGCTGCGCGACCCCGTTTGCCATGAAGAACTGCGGCGCGTGCGCGCTCTGCCGGTCGTCGAGAATGGCTCTCATGCGTTTCCTTTCAGCGTGTCGAAAGCCTCAGTGTCAAGCCGCAACCGTGTCTCCCCGGCCATCGGCACGAAGCCGAGCCGGTCGTAGAAAGCACGGGCTCGCGGGCTCGTGTCGTAGACCGCGAGCACGAGGACGATGGCGCCCCATCGCGCGCCGCGGCGGCGGTGCCCTGCGCCACCATCTCGTCCGGCGTGACCGGCAGGTGCAGCGACATCGGGGTCATGTGGATCGCCCCCGTGAGTGCGCAGGTGACGAGAATCGGTGCCATCGGATATCAGGCGGTGCGCGGTGCGTGGGCGGCGCTGAACGCATCGATCGCGGCCTCCAGAAGGCCCTCGATCTCGTCGAGCGGCGCCTCGGTCAAGATGAGTGGCGGCGCGACGGGCACGTGATCGCCCGCGTGGCCGCCCCGGCTGCACCGGGAATAGACGATGAGCCACGGGCGCAGGCCATTTCGACGAAGCGCGAGACGGCGTTCAGATGCCCCGGCAGCGGCGCGAGGCTCTCGCGGACGGCGACGAAATCCATCGCCGTAAGCAGCCCCCTGGCCCGCACATCGCCGACCACCGGATAGCACGCCATCTGCATCCG
>NZ_JAWLFS010000291.1:0-3346 GCF_041685465.1 Rhodosalinus sp.
CCGATGAAGCGGCTGCGCGGCACATGGGCCGATCCCTTCGGCCATACCGCCGAGCGCAGGATGGAGCGCGCGCTGATCGGCTGGTACGAGGGCCTGATGGATCGCGCGGCGGCCGAGGCCACGCCCGAGACCGCCGATCGCTGGGCGCGCATCCTCGAGGCGCCGATGGAGATCCGCGGCTACGGGCCGGTCAAGGAAGAAGCCGCCGCGCGCATCAGGGCCGAGATCGACGGCCTGCTGGCGGCGGAACCGCAGGCGCGCGCCGCCTGAGCGCGCGCCTGTCGGGGGCCCGGTCCGTGTGCGTCATCCGAGCGCGGCGGCGGCCGCGCGGGCGATCACCCGCTCCTCGTCCGTCGGGATCACCAGCACACCGACCTGCGCGCCGGCGTCGATCCGCCGGTCGCCGGCGGCGTTCGCCGCCGCGTCGATGGTCACGCCCAGCCAGCCCATGGGCGCGCAGACCTCGCGGCGCACGCGGTCCGAGTTCTCGCCGATGCCGCCGGTGAAGACGATGCCGTCGAGCCCCTCCATGGCCGCCGCCATCGCGCCGATCTCGCGCCGGATGCGGAAGGTGAAATAGGCGATCGCCTCGTCGGCGCGGGGGTCGTCCGCCTCCTCGAGCGCGCGCATGTCGTTCGAGATGCCGGAGAGGCCCAGAAGCCCCGAGCGCTTGTAGAGCATCTCGGTCACGTCTGCTGGGCTCATCCCCTCCTGCTCGATCAGGTGCAGCACCACCCCGGGATCGAGCTGGCCGACGCGCGTGCCCATCGGCAGCCCGTCGAGCGCGGTGAAGCCCATGGTGGAAGCGACCGAGCGACCCTCGATCATGCCGCAGATCGAGGCCCCGTTGCCGAGATGCGCGACCGCGACGCGGCCCGCGTGCAGCGCGGGATGCGCGCGCTTCAACTCGCCCGCGATGTAGTCGTAGCTCAGCCCGTGGAAGCCGTAGCGCCGCACGCCCCGGTCGTAGAGGTCGCGCGGCAGGCCGAAGACGTCGTTGACGAAGGGGTGATGGCGGTGAAAGGCCGTGTCGAAGCAGGCGACCTGCACCGCCTCCGGAAAGGCCGCGCGCGCCGCCCGCACCCCGGCAAGGTTGTGCGGCTGATGCAGCGGCGCGAAGGGCTCGAGCTCGGCGAGCCGCGCCAGAACGTCGTCGTCGAGGCGCACCGGCGCATCGTGGTCCTGCCCGCCGTGCACGACCCGGTGGCCCACGGCGGCGATGCCGGCCTCGGGGACATGCTCGCGCAGCATCGCGAGCGCGGCGTCGAGCGCGCCCGCATGATCCGCCCCCGCGTCGCCCAGGTCGCGCGTGCCGAGCGTCGCGCCCGCCCCGTCGGCGAGGGTCAGCGCCGCCTCGCCCCCGATGCGCTCCACCGCGCCCTCGGCGCGGACCTCGGGCTCGGCCGCGGCGGTGAAGAGCCCGATCTTGAGCGAGGAGCTGCCGGCGTTCAGCGTGAGCACATGGTCGGTCATTCCGCCTCCTCCGTCAGCCTGCGGTGATGCAGCGCGGCCACCGCGCAGGAGGCGAGGCGCGCCATCTCGTCGTCGGCGCGGCTCGTCAGGACGATGGGCGCGCTCGCGCCCGCCACGACGCCCGCAGCCTCCGCGTGCGCGATGAAGGTCAGCTGCTTGGCGATCATGTTGCCCGCGTCGAGGTTGGGCGCGATCAGCACCTCGGCGCGCCCCGCGACCTCCGAGTTGCCGAGGCCCTTGGTCCGCGCCGCGCCCATGTCGACCGCGTTGTCCATGGCGAGCGGCCCCTCGACGTGCCCGCCCGTGATCTGCCCCCGGTCGGCCATCTTCGACAGGAGCGCCGCGTCCATCGAGGAGGGCAGCGCAGGATTCACCGTCTCGATCGCCGAGAGCACCGCGACGCGCGGCGGCTCGATCCCGATGGCGCGCGCCACCTCGATCGCGTTCTGCACGATGTCCATCTTGCAGTCGAGATCGGGGGAGATGTTGATCGCCGCGTCCGACACGAGCAGCGGATGCGGCAGCCCCGGCACGTCCATCACGAAGACATGCGTGAACCGCCGCCCCGCGCGCAGGCCCGTCTCCTTGTCGAGCGCCGCGCGCAGCAGGACGTCGGTGTGCAGATGCCCTTTCATCAGCCCGCCCGCGCGCCCCTCGCGCACGAGCGCGACGCCGCGCCGGGCCGCCGCGGCGTGATCGGCTTCGTCGTGGATCTCGACGCCCGAGATGTCCTCGCCGGCGGCCTCGGCCACCGCCTCGATCTTCGCCCGCGCGCCGATCAGGACGGGGTCGATCAGGCCCCGCCGCGCGGCGAGCAGCGCGCCGCCGAGGGCGTTCTCCTCCTCGGGGGCGACGACGGCCATCGGCAGCGGCGGCAGATCGTCGGCCTTCCGCATCAGCGCCTCGAAATGGCGGTGGCGCTGCACGATCAGCCCCGGCAGGTCCTTGTCGTCGTAGGAAAGCCGCTCGCGCGGGGCCTCGACCACCGCCTCGCCGCGCATCACCAGCGCATCGTCGGCGACGCGCCGCACCTCGGTCTCGAGGCTCACGGTGCCCTCGTCCGCGGTCTTGCCGGTCACCGTGACGCGGCTCAGAAGCTCGTCGCCCGCCTCCGCGCGATCACGGAACTCGAGCGTCTGGTGCCGGTAGAGCGTCCCCGCCCCGGGCAGCACGTTGCCCAGCACCGCCGAGACGAGCGCGCCCACGAACATCGAGGGCACGACCGGCTCGCGCGGGCCGGGACCGTCCGGGTCCTGAATGTGCATCGGGTTGTGGTTGCCCGAGACGTTGGCGAAGATCAGAAGATCGTCGAGCGTGCAGAGCCGCGTGAGTTCCGCGGTATCGCCGATCTCAAGTTCGTCGAAGGTCCTGTTCTCGAGGTGCATCCGGGTCTCCGAGTCCGTCGCGCTGCCCTGCAGCATGGGATATGATGCCACGGATAGGAACCCCGCGCGACGCGCGGATGACAGCGCCGGCTCAATCGTCCGCGCCGGCGCGGAAACCGGTGGCGACGACGAATTTCTCGGCACTGTCGGCGCGCGAGGCGGGCGGCTTGACGTTGACGACACGCGCGAAGCGGCGCTTGAGCTCGGCCTGCAGCGCGCCCTCCGCGCCGCCGGCGAGGACCTTGGCGACGAAGGTGCCCCCCTCCTCCAGCACGTCGAAGGCGAGCGCGGCGGCCGCCTCGCAGAGCGCGACGATGCGCAGGTGATCGGTCTGCTTGTGGCCCGAGGACGCCGCCGCCATGTCCGACATCACCACGTCGGCGCGCCCACCGAGCCAGCCCTTGATCGCGTCGTCGGCGCCCTCCTCCATGAAATCGAGACGGTGGACCTCCACCCCCGGGATCGGCTCGACCGCCTGCAGATCGACG
>NZ_JAWLFS010000058.1:0-13838 GCF_041685465.1 Rhodosalinus sp.
GAAAGGAATGGCGCACGCCACCTGGAAACCGTGGCCCCGGAGTGCAATCGGTCCGCCGCCGGCCATGGCGACGCTCGGGAAACGTCGCACCGTCGCGCACCAATGACAAGGATGATGGCGAAAATGAGGCGGTCGCCGAACAGGCCGTTGTGGCATTCGTGGCGAGGACTGTTAAACCTGTGCCGGACTGCCCCGCGAACCGCTGGCGAAAGGATGATGGTGACCCGGCTTCCAGTTGAAAGACGCCTCCGCCCGCTGATTGCCGCTGCGTTCGCCGTGGCGCTGGCCGGGTGCTCGGTCGCGCCCGAGGGCGCCGGTCCGGTGCACGACCCCTACGAATCGCAGAACCGGTCCGTCCATGACTTCAACCGGTCCCTGGATCGCTCCGTCGTGCGACCGCTGTCGCGTGGCGTCAGCGGCGGGGGCGGGGGCGGGGGCGAGCAGTCCGATCTCGCCCTCGTGGTCGTCAATTTCGGCGAAAACCTGGGCGCGCCGCAGCAGGCCGTGAACCGCCTCCTGCAGGGCGACCTTCGGCGCGCGGGGCGCAACGCGCTGCGCTTCACGCTCAACACGACGCTCGGCTTCGCCGGGCTCTTCGACGTGGCGGGCGACATGGGGCTCCCTGCGGACGACACCGATTTCGGCCAGACGCTCCACGTCTGGGGCGTGCCCGAGGGCGCCTATCAGGAACTTCCGATCCTCGGCCCCTCGACCGAGCGGCGCACGGCGGGTCGCGTCGTCGACATTTTCACCAACCCGCTGGGATCCGTGTTGTCGGAGTCGGAACGGCGCGCCGCCTTCGGCGCCCGCATCGCGGGCGAGGTCATCGACCGGGGCCGCTACGGCGGCGCCGTCGACTCTGTGCTCTACGACAGCGCCGACAGCTACGCGCAGACCCGCCTCATCTATCTTCAGAACCGCCGCTTCGAGCTTTCCGATCCGGACGCGTCGCCGTCCGAAGACGATTTCACCGACCCCTACGAGGACCTCTATGGCGAATGACCCGACCCGGCGCGGCGCGTTGGCCGCGCTCGCGGGCGGCGCGGTGCTCGCGCTCGCACCGCTCCCGGCCCGCGCGCTGACCGAGGCCGAGGCGCGCGATCTCGTGCAGTCGCTCGTCGACGAGATCAACGCCGTGATCGCCTCCGGCAAGTCCGAGGCGGCGATGTACGCCGAGTTCGAGCGCATCTTCGCGCGCTATTCGGATGTGCCGACGGTTGCGCTCTACACGCTCGGCGTGGACGGCCGCGCCGCGACCGAGGCGCAGAAGCGGGCCTATATCGACGCCTTCCGCGGGTACATCGCACGCAAGTACGGTTCGCGCTTCCGCGACTTCATCGGCGGTCGCCTCGAGATGGAGGGCGTGCGGGAGATCAAGACCTACTACCGCGTGCGCACGACAGCCTACCTGCGCGGCGAGGATCCCTTCTTCGTCGATTTCCACGTCTCCGACCGCTCCGGCGAGCCGCGGTTCTTCAACATGTTCATCGAGGGCGTGAACATGCTCCTGACCGAGCGCGAGGAGATCGGCGCGATGCTCGACCGGCGCGGCCGGGATCTCGACCGGCTGATCGCGGACCTGCGCACGATGGGCTGAGGATCAGCGCCGCCCGTCGCCGCCGAACATGTCCTGCAGGACCTGATCCAGTACGGTCTCGCCCACCTCGCGCGCGGCCGGATCGTCAGCGGCCGGCCGCACCTGTTCAGGCGGCGGGGGACGCATCATCGGCAGCGGGCGCGGCGGCATATCCGCGTGCACGCGCGCCATCGTTTCCTGCCAGATCTCGGCCGGCAGGCCCCCGCCGGTGACGCCGGTAAGCGGCGTGTTGTCGTCGTAGCCCATCCAGACGCCGGTGACGTAGTCGGCCGTGAAGCCGACGAACCACGCGTCGCGGGCGGCCTGCGTCGTGCCGGTCTTGCCGGCTGCCTCCCGCCCTTCAAGGCGGGCGCGCCGGCCGGAGCCTTCGCTGACGACCTTTTCCATCATGTAGATGAGCTCGCGGGCAGCCTCTTCACGGATCACCCGCTCGCCGATGCCGCCCGAATTGTCGAGCAGCGCGGTGTCGTCGCCCTTCAGCCGCAGGTCGGTGATGCCGTAAGGCGCGACCGAGGAACCGCCGTTCAGGATGCCGGCATAGGCGCCCGTCATCTCGAGGAGCGTCGATTCGGACGCGCCCAGCGCGAGGGCCGGCCCGGCGGCGAGGTCGCTCACCAGCCCGAAATCGGCGGCGACGCGGCGCACGTTCTCGCGCCCGACGCGCTCGGAGACCTTGACCGCCGGGATGTTGAGCGAGCGTGCCAGCGCCTCGGTCAGCGTCACGGGCCCGGCGAAGTCGTCGGTGTAGTTCTCGGGCGACCACGCGCCCGAACCGGGAATGTCGAGCGTGAGGGGTTCATCCTCGACCACGTCGTCGTGCGCCCAGCCGAGTTCCAGTGCCGTGGCGTAGACGAAGGGCTTGAAGGCCGAACCGGTCTGTCGCTTCGCCTGTGTCGCGCGGTTGAACACCCCCGAAACGCGCATCGCGCGGCCGCCGACCATCCCGCGCACCGCGCCGTCGGCGCTCATCACGACGATGGCCGCCTGCGCCTCCGAGCCCTCCCGCACCTCGGTCTCGAAGACCTCAGTCAGCGCCTCTTCCGCGGCCTGCTGGATATCGCGGTCCAGCGTTGTGCGGATCAGCACGTCCTCGGTGGTGTCGCGCGTGAGATATTCGGGCGTGGACGACATGAGCCAGTCCGCGAAATAGCCGCCTGCACGTGCCTCCGCCGCCTCCGAGAGGCTCGCGGGCGTGGCGAGGGCGGTGGCGGCCTCGGCCTCCGTCAGGTAGCCCTGCGCCTCCATCAGGCGGATCACCACGGCGGCCCGGTCGCGCGACCGCTGCAGGTTGGTGCTGGGCGCGAGAGCGGTGGGCGCGGTCAGGAGCCCGGCGAGCATCGCCGCCTCGGCCGGATCGAGGGTCGCCGCCGGCTTGCCGAAGAAGCGCTGCGCCGCGGCCTCCGCCCCGTAGGCGCCGCCGCCCATGTAAGCCCGGTTGAGATAGAGCGCGAGGATCTCGTCCTTGGAGTAGGCGATCTCCATCGCCATGGCGTAGAGCGCCTCGCGCGCCTTGCGCCAGAGCGTCGTCTCGCGGCAGGCGGCCTCGTAGGCGCGCTCGCTGTCGTGGCGCGCCTTGTCGAAGCGGTTGCCGAGGCAGAGGAGCTTCGCCGTCTGCTGCGTGATCGTGGAGCCGCCGTGCCCCTCGAGCGGGCCGCGCCCCTCGGAGAGGTTGATGCGGATCGCACCCGCGATGCCGATCGGATCGATCCCGGGATGCAGGGGAAAGCGCCGGTCCTCGGTGGCGATCACCGCGTTGCGCAAGTGCGGTGAAACGCCGTCGGCGGTCACCGCGCCACCGAACTGCGCGCCGCGCCAGGCGAAGATCCTGTCCTCGCGGTCGAGCATGGTGACCGACCCGCGCGGGCGGCCGTCGAGCAGCTCGTCCAGCGACGGCAGGGTCGCGTAATAGTAGGCGACACCGCCCCCGATCAGGAGCGCGACAATCAGCCCGACGCGCCAGGTGAAGCCCCAGACGAGCCGCGCGACGAAGCGCAGCGCACGTCGGACCGGGCCACCGCGGGAGCGGCGGGGAGATGGCGGCTTGCGGTCCGCACGCCGCTTGCGCGCGGACCCGGGCTTGCGGGTGGCGCGTCCGGGCGCCGCCGTCGCGCGCTTGCCGCCCGCCGTGCCGCGCGGGGCGGCTCCCTTGGCGCCGCGCGTGGTGCCGCCCGCCGTGCCGCGCGTGGCTCTCAGCCGCGGGGGACGACGCCCTTTCTCGCTCATCGGTCTGCTCGCCTCGCCTTTGCCTTTTTTGCCGAGAGTACCCTCTGCTGCACTGCGTGTAGAGCGTCACGTGGTCCAGTGCACGATTCCAGTATGCACAAAAAATAGACAAAAAATATCGAGCGCATAAAAATTGTGCGATCTGGCCGGGTGCGCGTCCCGTCCGGCTTTGCAGCGCCTTCCCCCCGCCCCGTCGCTGCCCTTTGCTGCATGTGCACAGTCGCAGGCGGCGGGCCTGTCCAAGCCAAGGGGGTGCTGGTGAAACTCATCATAGCGACAATCAAGCCGTTCAAGCTCGAGGAGGTGCGGGAAGCCCTGACCTCCATCGGCGTCCGCGGCATGATGGTGACCGAGATCAAGGGCTTCGGATCGCAGTCCGGCCACACGGAAATCTACCGCGGCGCGGAATACGCCGTGAACTTCGTGCCCAAGATCAAGCTGGAAATCGCGGTCGAGGACGCGATGGCCGACCAGGTGGTCGAGACCGTCTCCAAGACCGCGCGCACGGGCAAGATCGGCGACGGCAAGATCTTCGTCCTCGACCTGCAACAGGCCGTGCGCGTGCGCACGGGCGAGACCGACGCGGACGCGCTCTGAGCGCCGCGCAAGCGACACAAGAGGGGAAACGACAGATGAAACTCACGAAAACGCTTGCTCTGGCCGGGATGCTGACGGCGCTGCCGGCGCTCGCCCTGGCCCAGGACGAGGGGGCGCCGCCGGTGGCGAGCGACGAATTCGTCTGGATCATGAACTCGCTGCTGTTCCTGATCGGCGGGTTCCTGGTGTTCTTCATGGCGGCGGGCTTCGCCATGCTCGAGGGCGGGCTGGTGCGCTCCAAGAACGTCACGATGCAGATGACGAAGAACGTCGGGCTCTTCTCGCTCGCGGCGATCTTCTACTGGCTGATCGGCTACAACCTCATGTACCCGCTCGGTGACTGGGCGATCGAGGGCTGGTTCTCGGGTCTCTTCCCGGCCTGGGCCGTGCTCGAGCCCGTGGGCGTGACGCTGGCCGATGCCGACGATGCCGCCTATGCCTCGACCGGGTCGGACTACATCTTCCAGTTGATGTTCTGCGCGGCGACCGCCTCGATCGTGTCGGGCGCGCTCGCAGAGCGGATCAAGCTGTGGCCGTTCCTGATCTTCGTGATCGTCCTGACGGGCTTCATCTACCCGCTCACCGCCTCGTGGCAGTGGGGCGGCGGCTGGCTCTCGGAGGCCGGGTTCTCCGACTTCGCCGGCTCGACCGTCGTGCACGCCTGCGGCGCGGCCGCGGCGCTCGCGGGGGCGATCGTGCTCGGCCCGCGCAAGGGCAAGTACGGCAAGGACGGCAAGGTGCACCCGATGCCGGGCTCCAACCTCGCTCTGGCGACGCTCGGCATGTTCATCCTGTGGCTCGGCTGGTTCGGCTTCAACGGCGGCTCGCAGCTCGCCATGGGGTCGGTGGGCGACGTGGCCGACGTGAGCCGGATCTTCTCGAACACCAACATGGCCGCGGCCTCGGGTGCCGTCGCCGCGCTGATCCTGACGCAGGTGATGTACGGCAAGGTCGACCTGACCATGGTGCTCAACGGTGCGCTCGCGGGCCTCGTCTCGATCACCGCCGAGCCGCTGGCGCCCTCGCTCTTCCTCGCGCTGATCATCGGCGCCGTGGGGGGCGTGATCGTGGTGCTGACGGTGCCGCTGCTCGACAAGCTCAAGATCGACGACGTCGTCGGCGCCATCCCGGTGCACGGCTTCGCCGGCATCTGGGGGACGCTTGCGGTGGTGCTCACCGGCACCTCGTCGGTCGGGCCGCAGATCCTCGGCATCGTCGGCATCGTCGGCGCGACCTTCGTCCTGTCGCTGATCGTCTGGCTGATCCTGAAGGCGGTGATGGGCATCCGCGTCGACGAGGAATCCGAGGTCAACGGCCTCGACATGTCCGAGCTCGGCATGGAGGCCTACCCCGAGTTCTCGCGGGGCGGCTCGGCCTGATCGGACCCTGACGCGCGAAAAAGAGGCCCGGGCGGTGCGCCGCCCGGGCCTTTTCCTGTCCGGTCACCCCGGAGGTCCGCGGCCTGTCAGCCGCTCAGGGCGTGACCCGCTTCGGCGCGCCGGAGGCCATGTCGGTGCCCATGTAGGGCAGCTTCTTCTCCTTCCACGCGGCGAAGCCGCCCTCCATGTGCGCGATCCGGTCGAGGCCCTTTTCCATGGCGAGCCGCGCCATCTTCTCGCTGCGCACGCCCGAGCCGCAGTGCAGCACGATGCGCTTGTCGGTCTGGCCGGGCAGCATCTCGGGGTTGAAGAACGGAAGCGGCATCAGCAGCGCGCCCTCGAGGTGTTCGAACATGTATTCCTGCGGCGTGCGCACGTCGATGACGACGATCTCGCCCTTGCGGCAGGCGTCGTGGACTTCCTCCGGCGTCCAGGTCTCGAAGGTGGCTTCGCCGACTTGCTCCGTCTTCATCACGCGCTCCTCAGAATGTGTTGGCGGGAATCTTGAAGTAACTCTTGCCGTCCGATTCGGTTTCCGGCAAGCGCCCCCCGCGCAGGTTGACCTGCAGCGCGAAGAGCATGCGGTCCGGCAGCGAGAGCGTGGCGTCGCGCTCCTCGCGGATCTTCACGAAGTCCTCGCGCGGCGTGCCGCCGCCCAGGTGCTTGTTCTTCGCCTTGTGCTCGGCGACCGTGGCCTCCCACGCGGGGTCGGTGCGCTCGCCGACGGGCGGGTAGTCGTGGCCGACGAAGAGGCGCGTCTCGTCGGGCAGGGCGAGGATCGCCATGAGCGAATCGTAGAGCTCCGAGGCCGAGCCGCCGGGAAAGTCGGCGCGCGTGGTGCCCGCGTCCACATGCATCAGCGTGTCGTGCACGAAGGCCGCGTCGTCGCCCACCACGTAGGTGATCGAGCCGAGCGTGTGGCCCGGCGAAAGCATGACGCGCACGGGCAGTTCGCCGAGCATGAAGGTCTCGCCGTCGGCGAAGAGGCGATCGAAGTCCCCGTCGGGATCGAAGGCGTCGGGGGTGTTGTAGAACCCCTCCCAGAGCCGGGCGATGTCGCGGACCTTCGCGCCGATCGCCGTGGGCGCGCCGAGTTGCTCCTTGAGCCAGGCCGAGGCCATCAGGTGGTCGGCGTGCGGGTGGGTGTCGAGGATCCACTCGACCGTCAGCCCCTCGGCCTTCACGAAATCGAGGATCTCCTGCGCGGCCTCGGTGTCGGTGCGCGCTTCCGACGGTGTGAAGCCGAGCACCACGTCGATCAGCGCGGCCTTCTTCGTGGCCTCGTCGATCACGACATACTGGATGCTTCCCGTGGGCTTCTCGTAGAAGCCCACCACGCGGGGCGAATTGGGGCCTTTCGACGGGCTTTCGCGCGTGAACATGCGTCCTCCTTCCGGAATGCTGCCTTTGGCATTCACCTAATGGAATGTGTCCGGATTCCAAGGGGCAGGACGGGGTGCTGGTCAAATTGGCGGAGGTTGTGCTAGGTCTTGGGTCATGAACGACGCGAGCCACAAGATACCCGGCGTCCGTCCGGCGATCCGCCCGCTTGACGAGGCGGCCGTCAACCGCATCGCCGCCGGCGAGGTGATCGAGCGGCCCGCGGCCGCGGTCAAGGAACTCGTCGAGAACGCCCTCGACGCCGGAGCAAGGCGAATCGACGTGGCGCAGGCCGAGGGCGGCAAGACGCTGATCCGCGTCGCCGACGACGGCCACGGCATCGTGGCGGAGGACCTGCCGCAGGCCGTGGCACGGCACGCCACCTCCAAGATCGACGGCTCGGATCTCCTGAACATCGCGAGCTACGGCTTCCGCGGCGAGGCGCTCGCCTCCATCGGGGCGGTGGCGCGGCTCTCCATCGCGTCGCGCATCGCGGGCGCCGAGGCCGCCGAGATCGCGGTCGAGGGCGGGCGCGTCGGGCAGGTGCGGCCCGCCGCGCTGCGCCGCGGCACGGTGGTCGAGCTGCGCGATCTCTTCCACGCCACGCCCGCGCGGCTGAAGTTCCTGCGCTCCGACCGGGCCGAGGCGCAGGCGATCGGCGACGTGGTGCGCCGTCTCGCCATGGCCGAACCCTTCGTCAGCCTGACGCTGACGGATGTCTCCGGCGGGGGCGAGAAGGTGAGCTTCCGCGCCGACGCGGAGACCGGCGATCTCTTCGACGCGCTGGCCGGGCGGCTGACGCGGGTTCTGGGCGCGGAGTTCGTCCGCAACGCGCTGCGCGTCGAGGCCGAGCGCGAGGGGCTGCGCCTGACGGGCTACGCGGCGCTGCCCACCTATTCGCGGGGCGCGGCCGTGGCGCAGCACTTCTTCGTCAACGGCCGGCCGGTGAAGGACCGGATGCTGCTCGGCGCGCTGCGCGCGGCCTACATGGACGTGCTGCCGGCGGGGCGGCACCCGGCGGCGGCGCTCTACATCGACTGCCCGCCCGAGCGCGTGGACGTCAACGTCCACCCCGCCAAGAGCGAGGTGCGCTTCCGCGATCCCGGCACGGCGCGGGGCCTCATCGTCTCGGCGCTGCGCCACGCGCTGGCCGAGGCGGGGCACCGCGCCGCGACCACCGTGGCGGGCGCCGCGCTGGGCGCCGCGCGGCCCGAAGGTGGCGGCGGCCCGACCGCGCCGCGCTACCAGATGGACCGCCCCTCCGCCGCCGCGCGCGCCGCGTCGTATCAGGCGCAGGCGCCCGCGCCCGGCTTCGCCGAGACCGCGGGCGCGTGGAGCGCGCGGGTCGAGCCGGTCGAGGAGGCCCCGCAGGGGGCCGAGGAGACCCCGGCGGAGGCGCTCCCCCTCGGCGCGGCGCGCGCGCAACTGCACGAGACCTACATCCTCGCGCAGACGGAAGACGGCCTCGTGATCGTGGACGCCCACGCCGCGCACGAGCGCCTCGTCTACGAGCGGCTGAAGGCGCAGCTCGCCGAGACCGGCGTCGCCGCGCAGGCGCTTCTCATCCCCGAGGTCGTCGAGATGCCGGAGCCCGCGCGCGGGCGCCTCCTCGACGCGGCGGAGGATCTCGCCCGGCTCGGCCTCGTGATCGAGCCCTTCGGGGGCGAGGCGCTCGCTGTGCGCGAGAGCCCCGCGCTTCTGGGCGAGGTGGGCGCGCGCGGCCTGCTCGCGGATGTGGCCGATGCGCTGGAGGAGACGGGCACCGCGGCGGGGCTCGAGGCGCGGCTCATGGCCGTGCTCTCGCGCATGGCCTGCCACGGCTCGGTGCGCGCGGGCCGCCGGATGCGCGCCGAGGAGATGAACGCGCTCCTGCGCGAGATGGAGGCGACGCCGCTCTCGGGGCAGTGCAACCACGGCCGGCCCACCTACGTCGAGCTCAAGCTCGCCGATGTCGAGCGGCTCTTCGGGCGGCGCTGAGGCGGGGCAGGGCGACGGAACGCATGACTTTCGACACGCTCGATCCGGTGACGCTCGGGGCGCTCGCGGCGCTTGGGGCGGTTCTGATCGGTCTCCTTCTCGCGCTCGGCGCGCTCAGGCGAAGCCGCCGGGACGTGGCGGCGCTGCGCGAGGAGCTCGCGGGCCTGCGCCCGCGCGCCGAGCGCCTCGCCGCGGTGGAGGCGGAGCTCGGCGCGGCGCGGGCGCGGCTCGAGACCGCCGGCGCCGAGACGGCGGCGCGCGAGGCCGAGCTCGCCGCGCTCAAGGAGAGCCACGCCGCCCGCCTCGAGGAGCTGCGCGGCATGAAGGCCGAACTGGAGGAGAAATTCGCCCATCTCGCCTCCGGCGCGCTGAAGGCCAACTCCGAGCGGTTCCTCTCCCTCGTCTCCGAGCGCTTCGAGAAACACAAGGAAAGCGCCGAGACCGACCTCGCCGAACGGCAGAAGGCGATCCGCGATCTGGTCAAGCCGCTCGACGAGAAGCTGGGCACCTTCGACGCGCGCATCGCGGAGATCGAGAAGGCCCGCAACGAGGCCTACGGCGCGATCCGCGCGCAGGTCGCGGACCTGACCAAGGGCCAGCAGGCGCTCGGGCAGGAGACGCGCCGCCTCGTGCAGGCGCTGCGCGCGCCCAAGACGCGCGGGCGCTGGGGCGAGATGCAGCTCCGCCAGGTCTTCGAGATGGCCGGTATGGCCGAGCACGTCGATTACCTCTCCGAGCATACGGTGGAGACCGACGCGGGCGCCCGCCGGCCCGACGCCGTGGTGCGCATCCCCGGCGGCAAGAGCATCGTGGTCGACGCCAAGACCCCGCTCGAGGCCTATCTCGACGCGCTGGAGGCCGACGGGCCGGAGGCGCAGGGCGAGCATCTTTCCCGCCACGCCGCGCAGGTGCGCGCGCACGTCAAGACACTCGCCTCCAAGGCCTACCAGGACGCGATCCCGACGACGCCGGATTTCGTCGTCATGTTCATCCCCGGCGAAACCTTCGTCTCCGCCGCCGCGGAGGCCGATCCGGGGCTCATCGAATACGCCTTCGAGCGCAAGGTCCTGATCGCCACGCCGACGACGCTGATGGCGCTCATCAAGGCGATCGCCTACGGCTGGCAGCAGGAGAAGATGGCCGAGAACGCCGCCGAGGTGCAGCGGCTCGCCAAGGAGATCCACGACCGGCTCGGCACCTTCGCCGACCATCTCGGCCGCGTCGGCCGCAGCCTGCGGTCGTCCGTGGAGGCCTACAACCGCGCCGTCGGCTCGCTCGAGGGGCGGGTGCTGCCCTCCGCGCGGAAGTTCGAGGGGCTCGGCGTGGTCGCGCCGCAGGAGGACCTTGCCGCGCTGGACACGGTCGACGAGGAACCGCGCCCCCTGACCGCGCCGGAGCTGACCCGGCTCGACGACGGGTGAGGCGTGGTGGGCCGGCGACGGCCTGCGCGACCGGGCCGACCGGGGTGGCCCTGCCGGGCGCCGTCGGGGCGGCGTGCCGTGTCGAGGCAGCCCGCGCCGGCGCAGCGGACACCACGCGCGGGCAGGCGCGGACCTCCCGCTTCAGGGGCCGATCAAGCGAGCGGGGTGTGGAGGCGACATCGCGCGACCGCGTGGGCCGGGCGCCCCGAGCCGACGGGGCACATGCCGGGCCCGTGCCCGGTCACGATGTCCCGCGACGGCCGGACTTGCGCACCCCGCCGCACCGCCGGGCGCGAAGAATTTTCGTACGAAAATTCTTCGCGTCCTCAGCCCCGGCTTCGAAAACCTTTCGTCCGAAAGGTTTTCTCCACCCCGCTCAGATCTTGAGGAAGGGCTGCGCGAGCCGAGGCATCAGCCCGGAGAAGCGCAGCGGCGCGTCCGTGACGGCGAGGCAGATGCAGTCCTCGCCCTCTTCGGCGACGGGTGTGTGTTCCACTGCCTCGTCGGCCACCTCCACGTCGCCGGGGCCGAAGCGTCCGTCCTCGTCGCGGAAGGCCCCCTTGAGCACCAGCGTGAGCTCGGTGCCGCGGTGCCCGTGATCGGGCACCTCGGCGCCGGCAGGGATGTGCAGGAGCCGCGCGGTCGCTTCGCCGTCGACGGGCAGGATCGCCTGCCGGACACCCCTGCCCATGCTCTGCCAGCGCACGTCGGCGAGGTCGCCTCCGACGTAGTCACGGATCGGGCGTGGCAGATCCGCCGTCGCCGCCGGGAGGGGAGCCGGAGGCGCGGTGTCCGCGTCCGCCCCCTCGCGGATCCGGCGCAGCGTCGCCTCGAGGCTGTCGCACGCCATCTCCGCCGTCTCGCGCTCGATCAGCGCGCCGCCCACGGCGTCGTAGCTTTCGGCCTCCGCGCGGCATTCGTCGCAGAGCGACAGGTGCGACGCGACGATCAGATCGAAGGCCTCGGGCAGCGTCCCGGCGGAGTAGGCCATCAGAAGCTGCGGCGTCAGGTGGTGTGTGATCTGGTTTTTCATGTGGGTCACTTGAGCGCATGGCGCAGGCGGTCGAGAGCGAGCCGGATGCGCGATTTGATGGTCCCGAGCGGAAGCCCCGTCTCCTCGGCGATCTCGCCGTGCGAGAGTTCGCCGAAATAGGCTCGTTCGATCAGGTACCTCTGTTTCTCGGGCAGCGCGCGCAACGCCTCGGCAAGGCGCTCGCTGTCCTGCTGCAGCGCGAGCATGTCGTCCTGCTGCGGCTCCGCCTCTGGCCCCCAGGGCAGATCCTCGGGTTCCGGGCGGCGCTGCCGGCGCAGGGCGTCGATCCTGCGGTTGCGCGCGATCGTGAAGACCCAGGTGGAGACGCTCGCCCGCGCCGGATCGAAGAGATGCGCCTTCATCCAGAGGGTCGCCATGACCTCCTGTGCGCATTCCTCGGCCAGCCCGTCGTCGGCGCCCGATCGTTTCAGGAACGCCTTCACGCGCGGTGCGAAATGCGCGAAGAGTTCGGCGAAGGCCGCCTCGTCCCGCGCGTCCCGGATCCGCACGACGTGATCGACCCATTCCACGGTCGCTCGCCCGCGTGTCTGTGTCATGCGCGTCAATCCGACCTCGCCCATGGCCGCCGCGCCGCGCACGACCGAGACGGGCGCGTCGGGCGGCGGCACGGGCTGCGCCGCGTATTGGTCCAACCAGTCGACATTGCTCAACATGTAACGGATACGGGGCAGCGGCGCGACCGGATCACATGTCGCGCCTGATTTTCTTTTGCATCCGATGCCGGGGCGGTCCCGTAGAAGCAGAGGACGCGCGCTCAACGACCGAGGAGAGACACCAGATGCCATTCGAATCCGCCCCCGCCGCCCCCCGCCGTATCGCCGTCATCGGCGGCGGCATCTCCGGGATGGGTGCGGCGCACTTCCTCTCGGGGGCGCACCGGGTCACGCTTTACGAGGCCGAGCCGCGCCTCGGCGGGCACGCCCGGACAGTCATCGCCGGCAAGCGCGGCGATCAGCCGGTGGACATGGGGTTCATCGTCTTCAACCACGCCAACTACCCGCACCTCGTCCGGCTTTTCGACGACCTCGATGTGCCGGTCGCCAGGTCGAACATGAGCTTCGGCGTCTCCATCGACGGCGGGCGCTTCGAGTATGCGTTGCGCACGCCCGGCGCGCTCTTCGCGCAGCGGCGCAACCTGGTGAACCCCGGCTACTGGGGGATGCTGCGCGACATCCTGCGCTTCAACGCGCGCGCCTACCCGCTGTCGCGGCAGGGCGGGTTGACCGTGGGCGAGCTGCTGCAGGCGCTGGGCGCCGGCACGCGCTTCCGCGATCATTACCTGCTCCCGTTCTCAGGGGCGATCTGGTCGGTGCCCAAGGCGCAGGTTCTCGACTTTCCCGCGCGTACGATGCTGGATTTCTTCCACAATCACGCCCTTCTCGGCGTGACGGGGCAGCATCAGTGGTACACGGTCGAGGGGGGATCGGTGCAGTATGTCGACCGGCTGCAGGCGTCACTGGCGCGCGCCGGCGTGGCGATCCGCACCGGCGCGGCGGTCGAATGGGTGCGCCGTGGCCCCGAAGGCGTCACCGTCAAGGCGCCGGGCGCGGAACCGGACATCTTCGACGAGGTTGTCTTCGCCACCCACTCGGATCAGGCGATGCGCCTGATCGCCGATCCGACCGCCGAGGAGCGCGCGACCGTGGGCCGCATCGCCTATCAGCCGAACGACGTGGTGCTGCATTCCGATCCCGAGGTGATGCCGCGCCGCCGGCTCGCCTGGTCCTCGTGGAACTACACCGAGGCCGCGGGGCAGCCGTCGGACCGCATCGGCGTGAGCTACTGGATGAACTCGCTCCAGCCCATCCCCGAGGACGATCCGCTTTTCGTCTCGCTGAACATGACATCCCGCATCCGGGAGGAGTACATTCACGATCAGGTGCAATTCGATCATCCCGTCTACGACGCCGCGGCGCTCGCCGCGCAGGGCGAGGTGGCGGCGATGAACGGCACCAACCGGACGTGGTTCTGCGGGGCCTGGATGAAATACGGCTTCCACGAGGACGGGCTTTCCTCGGCCCATGACGTGGCCGAGGCGCTCCTGCGCCGCTCGGGCGCGGTGGCGGCGTGAGCCGGGTTGAGCATCTCGCGGGCCACACGTGGCACGGCCGGCGCGGCGCGATCGACAACGCCTTCCGCTACGGGGTGGATTACGTCCTCCTCGACGCCGAGGCGGCGGAGGTCGAGGCGCCCGCGCTCTTCCGGCGCAA
>NZ_JAWLFS010000059.1:0-13825 GCF_041685465.1 Rhodosalinus sp.
CCCCGGGCGGCTGCGCCATCGTCCGATGCAGGAACGCGTGGACCGCCTCGAAGAGCGTCGCGCCCCGGATCTCGGCGTTGACGAAATGGGTGCCTCCCGCGATCTCGACATAGCTGCGGTCCTCCGCGCCCAGCCTGTCGAAGAGGGCCAGCGCATCCCCGCGCGTCGAGGTCGGGTCCTGCGCGCCCCGGATCAGCAGCGTCGGGCAGTCGATCCCTGCCGGGTCATGGAGCGGGCGGCCGTTGAAACACGCCCACAGGTCCATGAACGCGCCGTTGGGCACGCGAAAGGCGTCCGCGCCCGGCGTGTCGTCCTCGATCGAGGCCTCGACCAGCGCGTCGAGGACGCCTTCGCGCCGCCACGTGGCACCGGGCGGCATTTGTGCGTCCCAGCGCGCGCGCACGTCCTGCGGCGTCACGCGGCGGAAGGGGCCGAAGGCACGCGGTCGGCCCGGTGCGTCCGGGTCCGACAGCAGCGCGCGCCACGCGGCGTTTGGCGTGGCGAAGATCGGCGCGTAGAGCGCAAGGGCGGCGACGCGTCCGCGGCCCGCGCCGAGCACGTACCGCGCGCTGGTCACGCTGCCCCAGGACCAGCCGACGACCGCGACCCGCGCGCCGCCGTGACGGGCGGAGATCCAGTCCACCGCGTCCGCGATATCCGCGACGGCCTCGGTGCCGGTCGCGTAGGGCGCGTCGGCGACCACGCCGACAGGCTTCGAGAGGCCGTAGCCGCGGATGTCGAGCGCATAGGCCGCGACCCCGGCCCGCGCGGCAGCGTCGAGCCAGTTCGCGTCCGGGTGCGGGATGTCGAAGATCCGCCCCGAGAAGGTCGCGCCGTGGACGAAGAGAACCGGGCTGCCCGTGCCGCGCTGACGCAGCACGAGGCGCAGGCCCGCACATTGCGAGGAGGCGATCTCGTGTCGTGCAGAACGGTCGAAACTGCGCCAGTCGCTCACGCGGCGCCCACCGCGAGGACGATCTTGCCGATGTTCGCGGAGCTTTCCATCCGGGCGTGCGCCTCGGCCGCGCGGGACAGCGGGAAGACACTGTCCATGACGGGGGCGATCGCGCCGCTTTCAAGATGCGGCCAGACCTCGGATTCCAGGGCGCGCGCGATCTCGGCCTTGGCGGCGCGCGACTGCGGACGCAGGGTCGAGCCCGTCAATGTCAGGCGCCGGGTCATCACCTGCATCAGGTCGAGCGCGACCTGCGCGCCTTGAAGGAAGGCAATCTGCACGAGCCGACCGTCCATCGCCAGCGCATCGAGATCGCGCGCGATGTAGTCGCCGCCGACCATGTCGAGGATGAGATCGGCGCCACCCTCGTCGCGCAGGACTTCTACGAAATCCTGCTGGCGGTAATTGATCGCGACCTCGGCGCCGAGGTCCCGGCATGCCGCGCATTTCTCTTCGGAGCCGGCGGTCGCGAAGACGCGCGCGCCGCGCAGCCGCGCGAGCTGAATCGCGGTGGTGCCGATCCCGGAGGACCCGCCGTGCACCAGGAAACGCTCGCCCGCGGCGAGCCCGCCGCGCATGAACACGTTGGTCCAGACGGTGAAGAATGTCTCGCAGAGCCCCGCCGCGGCCGCCATCTCCATGCCCCTCGGCACGGGCAGGGCGTGGTCCGCGTCGGTCAGGGCGTATTCGGCATAGCCCCCGCCCGGCAGCAGCGCGGTGACGGCGTCGCCCTCGCGCCAGCGCGTGACGCCCGGCCCGACCGCGGCGACATGTCCGGCGGCCTCCAGCCCCGGCAGGGGCGAAGCGTCCGGCGGCGGCGCATAGTTGCCGGCGCGCTGCAGCGCGTCGGGGCGATTGACCCCGGCATGATCGACGCGGATCAGGATCTGCCCCTCACCCGGAGTGGGCACCGGCGCGGTGTTGGGCTTGAGCACGTCGGGCGCGCCGTATTCGGTGATTTCGACAACGGTCATGACACGGGGCAAGGGCATCGGATCCTCGGCATCTCGGGGCGGATCGGAAGCGGGGGCCGCCGCAGCGGCCCCTCGCATGTCGCGTCGGCGATCGGGCGGTTCAGGCCCGGCCGGTGGTCTTGAGGAACTCGTGCAGCATCTCGCCGAGTCGCCCCGAGTACTCGGGGTCCTGCTCCGAGTACTCGTCCACCACCTCGAGCGAGGCGGTCCGCAGGGCCTGCAGCGTGTCGTCCTCCATCCGGATCAGTTCGCCGCCGAAGTCGTTGACGAATTCCTGCTTGAACAGGATATCCCGGTAGAGGAAATGCGCCGCCGCTTCCGCGGAGGTGGCGCGGGTGACGTCGGTGACCACGGCGCGCAGGTCCTCGCCGATGGCGTTCCACGCGTCGAGACCGACCATCACCTCCCCGTTCAGGTGCCCCACCAGGTCGGGCTCGATGATGTAGTCGCAGACCTCCTGGAAGTTCATCCCCCAGGCGGTGGCGGTCGCGCCCCAGTGCGCGCCGTCGACCACACCGGTCTGCAGTGCCTGATAGAGCTCGCCGCCGGGGATCGAGACCGGCGCCGCGCCGACCTTCTCGAGCACGAGCCCGGCCGCGCCGGTGGAGCGCACCGGCCAGCCGGAGAAGTCCTCGACCGTGCGCAGCGGGCGGTTCGCCCAGAGCGTGAGGCCCGAGTAGGAGACCGGGCCGACCTGATGGACGCCCTGCTCGGCGTAGGCGTCGCGGATCACGTCGATGGCGCCCATCTCGTAGTAGAAGATGTCCATCTCCTCATGCCGAGCCCAGGTGCCGATGTGCCCGTTCAGGTGCCCCGCCGCCGGGACGCGCCCGATCCAGTAGGCCGGGTAGATGAACGCGCTTTCCAGCAGGCCGCGGCGCACCGCGTTCAGGACGTCGCCCGTCGGCACGACGGCGCCCGGCGCGTAGGGTTCGACGGTCAGCTCGCCGCCGGTCGCCTCGGTGATCCGGTTGCAGAACTTGACGAAGATGTCGTCGTAGTACCAGTTCCCGGTCGGCCAGTGCGTCTGCATCCGCCAGACGGTGTTGCCCTGCGCGATCACCGGCGGCGCGGCGAGCGCGGTGCCGGCGGCGGCCCCGGCAGAGGCCGCGAAAAACCCGCGGCGCGAAAGGCTTGGATTGCTCTTGGTCATGGTGGTCTCCTCCTCCACTGTTGAACGTCGCTGTCGGACGTGATCCCCGCCGCGTCAGCGCGCTGCGGGAATATCGGTGAAGCTGGTGAGGAGCCCGGGAAACAGGAAGATCACGGCTCCGGTCAGCAGCATCAGAAACAGGAATGGAAAGATCGCGCGGTAGATCTCGACGATCGGCGTCTGCGGGCTCAGGCTCTTCAGGTAGAAAAGATTGTAGCCGAAGGGCGGCGAGATGTAGCCGATGCAGAGATTGAGCTGGAACAGGATGCAGAACCAGATCGGATCGTAGCCGAGCGTGACGACGATCGGAAAGAAGATCGGCAGCACGAGCAGGATGATCCCGACCGGGTCGAGGAACATGCCGAGCACCAGCGTGATCGCCTGCATCATCAGGATCATCATCCACGGCTCCATTTCGAGCCCCATGAGGAAGCCCTGCATGAACCGCGTGCCACCGCCCCCGCCGTAGACCGCGACGAAGGCCGAAGCCCCGAAGACGATCCAGATCACCATGCCGGTCATCGTCGCCGTGTCATGGCTGACGGCGCGGATGTAGGACCAGTTCAGTTCGCCCCTTATGGCGACGGACAAGACGACCGCCGCCGCGCCCACCGCCGCGGCCTCCGTCGGCGTGGCGATGCCTGCGAAGATGGAGACGAGCACCGAGAGGATCACGACGAGCGGCAGGATCACCGCCTTGAGCGAGCGGACCCGTTCGCCGAGCGGCGCGCGCGCCGCTGCGCCCGGCGCGAGCGCCGGGGTGATACGGCTGCGGATCGCGACATAGAGGATGAACATCCCGAGAAGGAACAGCCCCGCGATCAGCCCTCCCATGAAGAGCCGCCCGACCGACTGCCCGGTCTGCATCCCGATCAGGATCAGAGTGATCGAGGGCGGGATCAGGATACCCAGCGTCCCCGATGCCCCGATCGTGCCCAGCACGAAGCGCCGGTCGTAGTTGCGCTCCTCCATCGCGGGCATTCCGACAAGGCCGGTCGTGACCGTCGAGGCCGCGCAGCTCCCCGTCATCGCCGAGAGCGTGGCGGCGAAGCCGGAGGTCCCGATCAGCAACCCGCCCGGCGTGCGCCCCGACCAGAGATAGAAGGCATGGTAGAGATCCCGCGCGATCTGCGAACGGGCGAGCGCGACCCCGATGAAGACGAAGAGCGGGATCGCCGAGAGCAGGATCGACCAGAGCGACCCGAACATCGTCGAGACGATCGTGAACATCCCGTTCGTGCCGAAAAGCAACAACCCGAAGACGACGGCGGTGCCGCCAAGCGCGAAGGAGAGCGAGACGCCCAGAAGGATCGCGCCGAGGAGCATGCTGAACATGCCGATGGTGAGAAGTTCCGGTGTCATCAGACGACGCCCCCGCGGCCGGCGTCGCGGCCGACATCGATGTATGGATTGACGATGAGAATGGCCGAGCGGATCCATTCGACGACACTCTGCACCGCGATCAGCGCGACGCCCAGGAACATGGCGAGTTTCACCGGCCACATCGGATGGCGCAACGCGCTGTCGTCGACCTCCGAAAAGCGCCAGCTGTCCTCGAAGAACCAGAACGCCTCCCAGCTCAGAACGCCCGTCCAGAGCAGCAGGAAACTGAAATTGACGAGGTCGAGAAGCGCGCGCCACCGCGGCGAGGCGACGTTGAGCAGAAGATCCACGCGCACGTGGTCCTGCCGGATCAGCGTGTAGGCTCCGACCAGCACGAAATAGGCGCCGAAGATCCGCTGCGTGTAGCCATGCGCCCAGAGCGTCGGCTGGCCGAAGGCGTAGCGCGCGACCACTTCGTAGCAAAGCACCACGATCCCCGCCCAGATGAGGAAACTGACCGCTTTCCCGATCGCCAGATTGATCGAATGGATTGCCCTGAGAACGATCATGGTCCACCCTCCCCTGCGGCTGCGGCGCGGTCGATCACCTGCGTGGCCCGGATCGCGAAACGCTCGGCCAGAGGCGCGAGCGTGGCGGCCTCCGCCGAGGCGGCCGAGCCTGCCCGCGCGCGGTCGGCGATACCGACGAAGATCACCGAGAACCGGAAAAGCGCGAACGCGACATGGAACGGGCGCAGCGCCGCGGTGGGGCGCGCATGCGCATGGTATTCCGCGACGAAGGCCTCGCGCGTCGGGATGCCCGCCTCCGGCCAGTCCGTGCCGAGCAGGCCGCCGTACTCGTCCGGCGCGCTGTGCCACGGGATCACGCAGAAGCCGAGGTCGGCCAGCGGGTGGCCGAGCGTGGACAGCTCCCAGTCGAGCACGCCGATCACGCGCGGCTCGGTCGGGTGAAACATGAGATTGCCGATCCGGAAATCGCCGTGCGCGATGGACACCGCGCCGTCGTCCCCGGGCATGTTGCGCGGCAGCCAGTCCACCAGCCGGTCCAGCGCCGCGATCCGGGGCCCGGTGGAGGCCTCGTACTGCTGCGACCAGCGCGCGATCTGGCGGGCGAAGTAGTTGCCGGGCTTGCCGTAATCCGAGAGCCCCACGTCGTCCGGGCGCACGGCGTGGAGCCTGGCGAGGGTGCGTGCCATGTCGAGATACATCTCGCGCCGCTCGGGTGCGGAGACGCCTGGCAGCCGCGCATCGTCGAAGACGCGGCCCTCGAGCCGATCCATCACGTAGAACGGCGTGCCGAGCACCGACGGATCCTCCTCGAGCCAGCGCACCCTGGGCACCGGCACATCGGTGTCGCGAAGCGCGCGCAGCACGCGGAACTCGCGTTCCACGGCGTGGGCGCCGGGCAGGATCGGCCCGTCCGGCTTCTTGCGCAGCACGAAACGGTCGGCGCCCCAGTCCACGAACCACGTCGGGTTCGACTGACCGCCGCCGATACGTTCGAGGTGCGGCGTCGCGGGACCGGGGCGGCGGTCCGAGAGCCAGCCCGCCAGCGCGTCCGCGTCGAGGTCGCTCGCCGTCGCGTCCCTCATGCCGTCTGCGCCTCCTGCGCCATCTCCTGCGCCCGCGCGCGCAGGACGAATTTCTGGATCTTGCCGGTCGCGGTCTTCGGCAACGGCCCGAACACGAAACGGCGGGGCCGCTTCATCCCGGCGAGCCGCTCCTTGCAGAAGGCGTCGAGCGCCGCCTCCGTCAGCGCGCTGCCCTCGCGCGTCTCGACGAAGGCCCAGGGCGTCTCGCCCCATTTCGGGTGCGGCGCAGCGACGACGGCCGCGAGGCGCACGTCGGGGTGGCAATGCAGGGTCTTTTCCACCTCGATCGTCGAGACGTTCTCGCCGCCGGTGATGACGATGTCCTTCGCGCGGTCGCGGATCTCGAGTTGCCCGTCGGGGTGGACGACGGCCAGGTCCCCGCTGTGAAAGACGCCGCCGCGAAAGGCTTGCTCGGTCGCCTCCGCGTCGCGGAAATACCCCGACATGACCGTGTTGCCGGCGAGCACGATCTCACCCATCGTCTCGCCGTCGGCCGGCACGTCCCGGCCCGCTTCGTCGATTACGCGGGCGCGCCCTGCGGTGACGTGGCGGTTGCCCTGCCGCGCCAGCGTCTCGGCCAGCGCATCGACCTCCATGTCGGAGGCGTCGGGGGCGTTGATCGTGGCCGGCCCGTAGCTCTCGGTCAGCCCGTACATATGCGCGAGCTCGAATCCGAGCCCCGAGAGCCACGACAGCAGCGCCGGGGTCGGCGCCGCGCCGCCCGTGGCCACGCGCACCCGCACCGGCGGAGGCTCGGTGGCATGCTCGAGCAGCATGTAAAGCACCACGGGCGCGCAACTCATGTGCGTCACGGAATGGGTGGTGATCGCCTCGAGGATCAGGTCGGGCCGGACCGCGTCGAGGCAGACATGCATCCCGCCGACCGCGGTCAGCGCCCAGCCCTGGCACCAGCCGTTGCAGTGAAAGAGCGGCAGCGTCCAGAGATAGCGCGCGTCGGCATCGAGCCCGAGGGCCAGCGCGTTGCCGACCGCGTTCAGGTAGGCGCCGCGGTGCGAGTAGACGACGCCCTTGGGGCGCCCCGTGGTGCCGGAGGTGTAGTTGAGCGCGATCGCCTGCGTCTCGTCGTGCACCTCGGCGCTCAGGTCGAGGTCGGGCGCGGGGCCGGCGTAGAAATCCAGCCCGTCGCCGGCGCCGGGGGCGCTGCAGACCACATCGACGGGCGGCGCGTCGGCGCCGAGATCGGGCCGGAGATCGGCGTCGCAGAGCAGGAGCCGACTGCCCGAGTGGTCGAGGATGTAGGCGACCTCGTCGCCGCTCAGCCGGATGTTGACGGCGTTCAGCACGGCACCGAGCGCGGGCACGGCGAACTGCGCGGCGAGCGCCTCGGGACGGTTCGGCAGCATCACCGAGACCACGCTGCCGGGCCCGACACCGCGGGCGCGCAGGTGCGCGGCCATGCGCGCGACGATCGCGCCGAACTCCGCATAGGTCCACCGCATGTCACGCCAGGCGACCGCCGGCCGGTCGCCATGAACCTCCAGTGCCCGCGACAGGAATGCGAGCGGCGTCAGCGGCTCGAAATTCGCCGCCCGTGGCGCGAGATGCGCATCGCTGAACATGTGTCTCCTCCCCCCGGACAACGGAGCTGCCTCAGCTCCCGGGCGCCTCCCAGCGCCAGAAATCGCGGCCCTCTTCGGTCAGGTGCCGGTTCAGGACCATCTGGTGCACTTCGTCGGCGCCATCCACGAGGCGCGCCTGGCGCGCGTAGCGGTAGATCCACTCCAACACGGTGTCCTGCGAGTAGCCGCGCGCGCCGTTGATCTGGATGGCGACGTCGGCCGCCTTGTGCAGGAGGTTGGCGACGTGGATCTTCGCCATCGAGACCTCCTTCTTCGCGAAGCTCCCCTGATCGAGTGCCCAGGCCGCCTTCATCACCAGGAGCCGGCCCGTCTCGATCCCCATCGCCAGATCGCCGAGCTTGATCTGGATGCTCTCGCGGTCCGAGAGGCGCACGCCGAAGCCGTGGCGGTTGGCGGCGTATTCGCTCGCGATCTCGGCACAGCGCTTGGCCAGCCCCAGCCAGCGCATGCAGTGCGTCAGCCGCGCGGGCCCGAGGCGCATCTGGGTGATCTTGAGGCCCATGCCCTCGCCCATGAGAACCCGGTCGGCCGGCAGCTCCATGTCCTCGTAGACGAGTTCGCAGTGCCCGCCATGTTCTTCCGGACCCATGATCGGGATGCGCCGATCGATCCGCCAGCCGGGATCGTCCCTGTGGTGCAGGAAGGCGGTCAGCCCGCGGCGCGGGTCGTCCGAGGTGCGCGCGACGAGGATGAAATGATCCGCGTCCTCGGCCCCGGTGATGAACCACTTGCGCCCGCGGACGACGTAGCCCGTGTCCGTCCTGCGCGCCGTGGTCAGCATCATGCCGGGATCGGAGCCGCCGCCCGGATGCGGCTCGGTCATCGCGAAGGAGGAGCGCACCGCGCCCTTGACGATGGGCGCGAGCCAGCGGTCCCTCTGCTCGGGCGTCGCGGCCCTTTCGAGCACCATCATGTTGCCGTCGTCGGGCGCGGCGGAGTTGAACACCGGAGGCCCGAAGATCGAGCGGTTCATCTCCTCGTAGGTCACCGCCATGCCGACCTTGCCGAGCCCCTGACCGCCGGTCTCGGGCGCGAGTTGCAGGCACCAGAGCCCCTCGTCGCGCGCCTTCTCGCGCAGCGCCTCCAGCCAGTCGAGCGCGATGTTCTCGTGCGCATCCCAGGCCTCGGCGCGCGCCTCGACCGGCATGATCTCGTCGGCGACGAACCGGGCGATCCGGGTGCGGTAATCCTCGATGCGGGGCGAAATGGTGAAATCCATCGCTGCGTCCTTCAGATCGGAGAGGCCACGTGTCCGCCGTCGACCACGAGCTCGGTGCCGGTCATGAACCGGCCGAGATCGGAAACGAGCAGCAGGAGCGGACCGTCAAGGTCCTCGGGCTGGCCGAGGCGGCGTTGCGGCACGCGCCGGATGAGCGCCTTGCCGGCGTCGGTCTCGAAGAAATCCCGGTTGAGCTCGGTCTCGATGTAGCCGGGACAGAGTGCGTTCACGCGGATGCCGTGGCGCGCCCACTCGACCGCCATCGCGCGGGTCAGCTGCACGAGGCCGGCCTTCGAGGCGGCATAGGCCGAGACATGCCCGGACACCCGCAGCCCCAGGATCGAGGCCACGTTGACGATCACGCCCGGCGTCCCCGCGGCGGCCATGGCGGAGGCGGCGGCGCGCGCGACGTGGAACGCGCCCTTGAGGTTGGTGTCGATGACCCGGTCGATGGTCGCCGCGTCGTGGTCGAAGGCGGCGGCCGACGCGGCCACGCCGGCGTTGTTGATCACGATATCGAAGGCTTGCGCCGCAACAACGTTCTCGACGGCGCGCGCGTCGGTCACGTCCAGCTCGAGCGCGCCGGCATGACCGCCGCCTGCAACGATCTCCGCGCAGAGCGCCTCGACCTTGTCGACCCGGCGCGCGGCGGCAGTCACGCGCACGCCCTGCGCCGCGAGCAGCCGGGCGAAGTGCACGCCGAGCCCCGAGGAGGCCCCCGTCACCAGCGCGGTGCGCCCGTCGAGTCCGGGCCAGGATTGATGACTGTCTTGCACGCCCGCAGGGCCTCCCCTCCCCGATCTATCGAACGTCCGTTCGATGGCGTTTACAACGTGATCCCCGCTGTGGCAAGCCTGTTTCCCCAGACCGGAGGCGGCGATGACCCAGTCCGAAGCCAGGACGCACGACAAGGGCCGCGGGAACGCGGCCGTGGCCCTGACCACGGAGGACCTCTGCCGCTCCATCCTGGCCCGCCACCAGGACACGATTTCCGTGCGCAAGGCCGAACTGGCGGTGCCCCGCCTGAAACGGATTCTCGAGGCCGCGCTCGACCTGTCGAACAGCCGCGGGTTTCAGGCCATGACCCTGCGCGACCTGTCGCGCGCCTCCGGCCTGTCGACCGGCGGGCTCTACGCCTACTTCGACAGCAAGACCACGCTGCTGAAGATGATCCTCGTGGAAGTCACCGACGTCGTGGAGCGCGTGCTGGCGTCCCCGCCCGAGGGGGTGACCGCCGATCCCGTCGCGCACCTGCGCTGGATGATCGACACGCACCTGCGGCTGACCGAGGGGCTGCTGCCCTGGTTCACCTTCGCCTTCATGGAGGCCAAGAACTTCCCCCCCGCCGAGCGCCGCATCGCCGTGGACAGCGAGGCCTTGACCGAGCGTCTCTTCGGCGACGTGGTGGCACGCGGTGTCCGGGGCGGATGCGTCCGCCCCGACGCCTCGCCGCTGCTGCCTGCCCTGATCAAGCCGTTGCTGCAGGACTGGTACGTCAAGCGGGCGAAGTACCGGCGCCGCGGCGTCACGCTGGAGACCTACAGCGCGACGGTGCAGGACTTCGTGCTCTCGGCCTGCCTGACCGAAGAGGCCCGGCAACGCATCTCGGGCGAAACCCGGTAAAGCCACGGGCGGTCTTTCCCTCTGCGCGGGAGCCGGTCCGCACCGCGCCCCGATCGACACCCGAATGCCCGTGCGACCGGCGCACGCCCTCGGCACGACCGCGACCTTGAAATGTCGGCGCCCCGAGTTAGCTCGCTGTCTGGCCAAGGAGACGTGAATGCAGGACGCACCCCAACCGGCAACGATGCCGGACACCGATGTCAGCCAGCCCTGGGACAAGGACAACCAGGCCTGGTGGGACTGGTACGTGAGCCTCGCGGACAACGAGGAGGAGATCACGGCCTTCGAAGCGGCGCCGCCCCTGCCCGATGTTCCCCTGCCCTCGGACGAGGCGGTGATCGCGGAACTGGCCGAGCCCTATCCGCTGACCGGCGAAGACGTCGCGTTTTTTCAGGAGAACGGCTTCATCAAGCTCAAGGGCGTCTTCTCGCCCGGCGCCGTGCTGAAGCTGCGCGGCGAGCTCGTGCGGCTTCTCGAGGCCGAGTTCGGCGCGGACATCGACGGCGGGGTTCAGGACCGGTTCCTCAGCCTCGAGATGGTCTGGCCCGACAACCCGCTCCTGCGCGCCTACGTTCTCTCGCCGCGCGTGGCGAAGATCTGCGCCGACCTGCTGCGCGTGCCGGCGGTGCGGCTCTACCACGACAACGTCCTGTCGAAGGAGCCGGGCTGCGGCCGCACGCCCTGGCATTTCGACGATCACCACTTCCCGCTCGACAGCCACGACGTCGTCACCGCCTGGGCGCCGGCGCAGGCGATTCCGCTGGCGATGGGGCCGCTCGCCTTCGCCCATCCGATCGACGTCTGGAAGCTGGTCGATGCCGTGGCCTTCGAGAAGTCGGGCACCAACTACGACCGCGGTGTGGCCGAGACCTTCGCCCGGAACAACGTGGCGGTCGACGAGACGCCGTTCGAGATCGGCGAGGTGAGCTTTCACCACAACCTCAACTTCCACACCGCCGCGCGCAACCGCACCGACCGAAGCCGGGTCGTGCTGGCCAACACCTACTACGCCGACGGCGCGCGCATCGTGGACTCGCCCACCATGGTCTCGGGCGACTGGCAGAAGTTCATGCCCGGGGTCGGCCCCGGCGACGTGGCGGCGAGCCCGCTCAACCCGGTCTGCTGGCCGGTCGGCGACGCCGCCGGGTCGCGCGATGAGTGACCTGCTGGCGCGCAGCTCCGCCCACTGGTCCGAGGCGGGGCGCGCGGGGATGGAGGCGTTCTACCGTCTCGCCACCGATGACTACCGCCATCTCGCGCTGGCCCGCGACTGGCGCGCGCTCTTCGAGGACGCGCAGGCGCGCGCCGGCGACCGTCCGCTGCGCCTGCTCGACGTGGCCTGCGGGTCGGGCAAGTTCCCGGTCGCGCTGGCGCGCCATGCCGGGCTGACGGAGGCCCGCATCCGCCCCGTCGACACCGCGCTGCTCGACCCGTCGGCCTTTTCCATCGCCGAGGCGCGGGCCGCGCTGCCCGCCCCCTTCCGGGCCGTCGCCGAGCACGAGACGACGCTTCAGGACTTCGCGCCGCCACCCGGCGGCCATGACATCGTCTGGGCGACGCATGCGCTCTACGCGATTCCCGAGAGCGAGATCGCGGCGGCCATGGAGCGCTTCCGCGCCGCCATCGCGCCCGGCGGCACGGGTCTGATCGCGCACAGCGCGGCGGCGGGCCATTACATCGACTTCCACCGCCGCTTCCTCGCCGCCTTCGGCCCCGAGGGCGCGGCGCCCTACGTCCCGGCCGAGGCGATCGCGGGCGCGCTCCGCGCCTCGGGGGCGGAGGTCGAGGTGCAGGAGGTGACCTACGACAGTGTCGCCGGACCGGACGAGACGGACGCCGTCGAGGGGTACCTGCAACGCTGCGTCTTCGACGAGCGGGCGAGCCTCGCCGGGATGGAGGCCGCCGCGCCGCTCGCCGACTACCTCGCTGAATGCCGCGGCCCCGACGGCTGGCGCTTTCCCCAGCGCGTCTGGCTGATGACCGTGACCGGCTGAGCCGGCGCGCTCCCTCCCCCCGAACGCCCGAAAGGCCCGCCATGACCGACGCGCCCCTGCGCACCGACTGGACCGACCGGCTTGCGAACGGCACGGCGCCCGAGCCGGACGCCCTGCGCGGCCACCTGCGCCGGATCCACCGCGATCACGCCGGCTTCACCGAAAGCTGCGCAATGCGCTGCCGCGATGCGGCGGGGCGCACGAGTTACGCGTGGCTCGCCGAGGCGGTGGAGCCTGCCCGCCACCGCGTGCTGCTCGACCTCGCCTGCGGGTCCGGCCCGCTTCTGCAGCTCTGCCACGCCTCGCTGCCGGCCGACATCCGGCTCATCGGGGTCGACATGTCGCCCGACGAGCTCGCGCTTGCGCGCGACCGCCTGCCCGAGGGTCGCGCGCGACTGATCGAGGCCCAGGCGCAGCAGCTCGATGAACTCGACGATGGCGCGGTCGACGTGGCGCTCTGCCACTGGGCGCTGACGCTGATGGACCCGGTCGCCCCGGTGCTGGAGGAGGTCGGGCGCGTGCTCGCCCCCGGCGGCCGCTTCGCCGCGCTGGTCGACGGCCCGGCCGAGGCGGCGCCCGGCTACGCCGACGTGCACGACCTGATCTATGGCCATGTCCAGGCCGAGTTGCCCGCCTACGGCACCGTCGATCTCGGCGATCCGCGCGTGCGCAGTTCGGACGACCTCGTGGCGCTGGCCCGCGCGGCCTTGCCCGGCGCCTCGGTACGCATCGAGACGAGCGTCGTCACGATGTCGGGCCCGGCCGAGACGCTGGCGCAGGAGGCTGCGGGCTTCTTCTATGCGGCCTTCGTGCTCTCGCCGGCCGCGCGTCTGCGCATGCTCGCCGATCTCGCGGGCCTGCTGTCGGACATGGCTCCCGACGGCCAGCCGACCTTCGCGATGCCGGTCAATCGGCTGGTCGCCGACCTCGCCTGAGCGATCTTGATCGGCGCCCGCCACGCGACGGGCGCCCCGAGGCCGCCCTCTTTGGCCAGCGCGGCACGCCGGTCGCGACCGCCGGAAACCGGCGCATGAGCTCGGCGAGCGCTCCGCCGCCCCATCCGGGCGGTGTCGATCCCGATCGCGGAAACGCGGGTCGTCGCGCACAGCCGCGCGGCGCTTGGGCGTGGCTGGTGGCGTGCCCCGCCTTGCCGCGCCGCTCCATCCGACGCCACGGGACGCGACTCGAGACGATTGAGATATCGCGCGATCCCCTCGATAAGGGGGGTGATATCCCGACGAAAGGCGGCCGTGTCCTCCGGGGCCGGCCAATCACATGAGCCGATTTTTCGAGGAACTCGATTACTGCCCGACGCCGATCGGCGCGCTCAGCCTGCGCCGCCGCCATGATCTGCGGCTCGGCGAGGATGTC
>NZ_JAWLFS010000292.1:0-3315 GCF_041685465.1 Rhodosalinus sp.
CTGGGCGGAGATGAAGGCGGCGCACCGGCCGGCGGAGACGGACCTGCGGTTTCACGGCTTCGACCGCGACGCGGGCGCGGTGCGCATGGCCGAGGCGAACGCCGCGCGGTCCGGGGTGGACGGGGTCGCCGGTTTCGCGCGGCAGGCGGTGAGCGATCTCGTGCCGCCCGCGGGGCCACCGGGGCTCGTCATGGTCAACCCGCCCTACGGCGGGCGCGTGGGCGAGAAGAAAGCGCTCTTCGCCCTCTACGGCGCGCTCGGCGCGGTTCTGACGGAGCGCTTCGCAGGCTGGCGCGTCGGGCTCGTGACCTCCGACGGCGCGCTCGCGCGGGCCACCGGGCTCGCGCTTGAGCCGGGGCCCCCCGTGCCGCACGGCGGGCTGAAGGTACGGCTCTACCGGGGCGGGCCGCTCTGAGCGGCGCAAGGGCCTTTCAAGGCCCTTGCCCGGGCCGCCGCGGCGCGGCGGCCCGGCGCCCCAGCGGCGTCGCAGCCGCGGGGGGCCCCCCCATCAGCGGACGTCCTTGTAGCTGATCTCCTTGCGGTCCTCGCCGAGACGGCCACGGCGCACGATCAGGCGGTTGAGCGCATTGACGTAGGCCTTGGCGGAGGCGAGCACCGTGTCGGTGTCCGCCGACTGCCCGGTGGCGATGTTGCCCTCTTCCTCGAGCCGGACGCTGACGGTGGCCTGGGCGTCCGTGCCCTCGGTCACCGCGTGCACCTGGTAGAGTTCCAGATGCGCGTCGTTGGGCCAGATCTCGCGCACCGCCTTGAAGGTCGCGTCAACCGGGCCGTCGCCCGTCGCGGTCGCCTGCCGCGGGGTGCCGCCCACGGTCATCGCGAGCTCGGCCTCGGCGGGCGCGCCCGTGCCGCAGACCACCCGCAGCGACTGCACCACGAGGTGGTCGTTCGCCGCATCCTCGCCCGCGCGCATGAGCGCGATGATGTCCTCGTCGTAGACTTCCTTCTTGCGGTCGGCGAGCTCCTTGAAGCGGACGAAGACGTCCTTGAGCTGGTTCTCGGCGAGCTTGTAGCCGAGGTCCTCCAGCTTGGCGCGCAGCGCCGCGCGGCCCGAGTGCTTGCCGAGCACGAGGCTGGTGGAGGACAGGCCGACATCCTCGGGGCGCATGATCTCGAAGGTCTCGGCGTTCTTGAGCATCCCGTCCTGGTGGATGCCCGACTCGTGCGCGAAGGCGTTCTTGCCGACGATCGCCTTGTTGTACTGCACCGGGAACCCCGAGACCGTGGCGACCTTGCGCGAGATGTTCATGATCTTCGTGCTGTCCACGCCCGTGGTCCACGGCATGATGTCGCCGCGCACCTTGAGCGCCATCACCACCTCCTCGAGCGCGGTGTTGCCCGCGCGCTCTCCGAGGCCGTTGATCGTGCACTCGATCTGGCGCGCGCCGCCCGCCACCGCGGCGAGCGCGTTGGCCGTCGCCATGCCGAGGTCGTTGTGGCAGTGCGTGGCGAAGACGATCTCCTCGGCGCCGGGCACCTCGGCGATCAGCCGGCGGATCAGGTCGGCCGATTCGACCGGCGCGGTGTAGCCCACCGTGTCGGGGATGTTGATCGTGGTGGCGCCGGCCCTGATCGCGATCTCGACCACGCGCTTGAGGTACTCCCACTCGGTCCGCGTCGCGTCCATCGGCGACCACTGCACGTTGTCGCAGAGGTTGCGCGCGTGGCTCACCGTGTCGTGGATGCGCTCGGCCATCTCGTCCTGCGTGAGGTCGGGGATGGCGCGGTGGAGCGGCGAGGTGCCGATGAAGGTGTGGATGCGCGGGCGGGCGGCGTGGCGGACGGCCTCCCAGCAGCGGTCGATGTCGGCCGGGTTGGCGCGCGCGAGGCCGCAGATCACCGCGTCCTTCGCGCGTTCGGCGATCTCCTTGACCGCCTGGAAGTCGCCCTCCGAGGCGACGGGGAAGCCCGCCTCGATGATGTCGACGCCCATCTCGTCGAGAAGCTGGGCGATCTCCAGTTTCTCGGCGTGGGACATGGTGGCGCCGGGCGACTGTTCGCCGTCACGCAGTGTGGTGTCGAAGATCAGGACGCGGTCCTGTCGGGCAGTGCTTGTCATGGGTCCGGGTCTCTCTCGTGGTCCTTAGCTCGTCCGGCGCGGCGGGGTCACCTCTGAGCGCTCGCGCCGACCGGCACGCTCAGAGGCGGCTAAGGAGCAGCAGAAGGCCGAGCGCCGGCGCGAGGGGCGCGCGTGCGGAAATCCCGATTTGGCCTTCGGTACGCATGGAGCCTGTTTAACCGCTCCGCGCGGCGGGGGAAACCCCCGGCGTGACGCCGGGGTCGCGTTGACCGGAAGGCACGGCGGGTTAAGTCGCGCGGCATGATAGACGCACTCGTGATCGGGGCCTCGGGCGGCATCGGCCGTGCCGTCGCAGGGGAAATGAAGGCGCGCGGCGGCAATGTCACCGCGCTGTCGCGCGCGGAGGACGGGCTCGACGTGACCGATCCGGAGGCGGTCCGCCGCGTGATGGGCGCGCTCGAGGGGCCGTTCCAGACGGTCTTCGTCTCGGTCGGCATCCTCGCGCCCGAGGGCGCCGCGCCGGAAAAACAGCTCTCCGCCATCGACCCCGAGGCGATGCATCGCGTCTTCGCCGTCAACACGATCGGCGTCGCGCATGTCCTGTCGTATCTGCCCCGGCTGCTGCCGAAACGCGGGCGGTCGGTCACCGGGGTGCTGACGGCGCGCGTCGGCTCCATCGGCGACAACCGCATGGGGGGCTGGTATTCCTACCGCGCCTCCAAGGCCGCGCTGAACCAGATCGTGCACGGCGCGGCGGTGGAGCTCGGCCGCTCGCACCGCGACGCGATCGTGACCGCGCTGCATCCCGGCACGGTGGACACGCCGTTCACGGAGGGCTTCGACCCGCCGCACGGCAAGGACGCGCCGGCAGAGGCGGCGCGCACCCTCTGCGACGTGATGGAGCAGCTCACGCCGGAGCAATCGGGCGGCTTCTACGACTACGCGGGCCGCGAGATCCCGTGGTGAGCCGGCTGATCCTCGTTCTCGGCGATCAGCTCTCCGAGGACGTGGCGGCGCTGAAGGACGCAGACCCGGCCCGCGACGTTGTGGTCATGGCCGAGGTGCGGGACGAGGCGGCCTACGTCCGCCACCACCCCAAGAAGATCGCCTTCGTCTTCGCCGCGATGCGCAAGTTCGCGGGTCGCCTGCGCGCGGCCGGCTGGGAGGTGCGCTACACCGCGCTCGACGACCCCGACAACGCCGGCAGCATCTGCGGCGAGCTTCTCCGCCGCGCCGAGGAGACGGGCGCGGCGGAGGTGCTCGCCACCGAGCCGGGC
>NZ_JAWLFS010000060.1:0-13736 GCF_041685465.1 Rhodosalinus sp.
GCCTTCTCCGGCGGGCCGCACATCTTCAACCTCGGCCACGGCATCACGCCGGACGCGGACCCGGAGAACGTGCAGCGCATGATCGACGCCGTCCGGGGCGGCTGAGCCGAAAATCCTTCCTCCGAAGGATTTTCCCGGCCCGCGGAGCCCGGCGAATTTCCGTTCGAAAATTCGCCGGGCTCAGTAATCCCGCTCGTAGAAGATGCCGAGGCGCGAGTCGCCCTCGGTCGAGACCCCGCCGCGCACGGTGACGTCGGGCGACAGGTCGAGGTTCAGGTTGATCTCCGACCGGCCGCCCGACTCCACGGTAACGTCGGTGTAGATGTTCTCGGACAGATAGGTGCCGGCCCGCACGGCCGCGCCGCCCTCCTCCGACTGCGTGATATCGAGATCGTCCACCCCGAGCCCGGTGCGCAGCGCCGCGAAGGCGCCGTTGCCGCGCCCGGCGAGCGTGGCCACCCCGTTGGCGAGCTGCACGAGCTGCAGCGCCGAGAGGTCCTCGACCCCGCGCCCGAACAGCAGCTGCGCGAGCACTTCGTCCTCCGGCAGCGGGGGCTGCGAGGTGAAGCGCACCTCCGGGCTGTCTGCCTGTCCCTCGAGGATGATCGAGACGGTCACGTCGTCGCGCTCGGTCGTCACGACGAGCCGCAGGTAGGGGGTGAAGTCCCCCTCGATCCGCGCGACGCCCTCGGACAGCCGGAACCGCTGCCCGAGCAGGTCGAGCCGCCCGCGGATCAGCTCGAAGCCGCCCTGCGGGATCGGCGCGGCGGTCGTGCCGGTGATCCGGAGCGTGCCGCCGAGTTCCGCGTCGAGCCCGCGGCCGCGCACGAAGATGCGCGCCGGCGCGTCGATCTCGAGGTCGAGCGGGTAGGGCCGTGCCGCGCGGCCGGCCTCTGCGCGCTCCGTCTCGCCCGAGGTGCCGAGCCCGGCGTAGGAGAGGGTGCGCCGCACGGCCGGCGGCGGGGCGACGTGGCGCACCTCGGGCAGCGCGCCGAGCGGGGTGACGCCGCTCGAGGGCACGCGCACTTCGGCGCCGGGAAGCGACAGGCGCCCGGCGATCGTCGCGCCCCCGGCGAGCGGGCCCTGCACCGTCAGCGTCCCGTTCACGCGGGTTTCATAGAGACGCGGGTCGCGCAGCCCCACGCGGTCGAGATCGATCTCGAGGTCGCCGTCGAAGGGCGGGCCCAACTCCGTGCTGCCGCCGAGCGTGAGGCGTCCGCCGGTGTCCGGCTCGGCCGTCAGGTCGAGGCGCGCGCGGCCTTGCGAAAGCGCCACCTCCGCCCGGATCGGATCGAGCGTCATCCGAACCGCCGGGAGCGAAAGCTGCGCGTCGTCGGTCGTGACGCGCCCCGAAACGGAGGAGAGGCGCGGCGGCCCGGCGAGGCGAAGATCGAAGTCGGCCTGCCCTTCGAGCCGGCGCGGCGCAAGCAAGACGTTGGCGAGGCCGAGCGGCGCGGCGCCACGCGCCGAGAGGTCGAGCCCGAAATCGTTGCCGACCGTGCCGTCGATCCGCGCCGCGCTGCCGCCCGGTCCCGTGGCATCGGCGTCCACGCGCCAGCCCTCGGCGACGGCGCGGGCGGTGCCGTCGAGCGTCGCGGGGCCCGAGAAATCGGGGGCGAGCACGCCCACATCGGCGACGCGCAGGGCGTAGTCCGCCGCGCTTTCGTCGCCCGAGACGCGCGCCGAGAGGCCGGCGCTCTCCAGCCGCAGGCGCGGCACGGCGATCCGGCCCTCGTCGGTGCGTTGCGCCGCGAGCGAGAGCGTCGCCTCGCGGCCGAGAAGGGCGTCGAGAGGCGGGCTGCCGAGGCGCGCGTCGCGGAGCGCGGCGTCGAGCGTGACGTCGAAGGTCTCGGCCCCTGCGTCGGCGTCTCCCGTGAGGGTGGCGGTGGCGCTGCCGCCGAGCGCGCGCCCGGCGAGGCCCGAGAAGCGGGCGAGCGGCCCGGTCTCGAGCGCGAGATCGACGCGCGCCGCCGGCGTCGCGAAAGGCGGTGTCAGCGCAAGCTCCCCGGCGAGCCGCGCCGCGTCCGAGCGCAGCGTGAGATCGGAGAGCGCCAGACCGACCTCCGCGCCGTACTCGAGCTGCGTCTCCAGCACGAGGCGGTCGCCGAGCGCACTGGCGAGCGCCGCGTCGCGCGCGTCGAGCCCGGCGGCGGTCATTTCCAGTCGTCCGGCCGCGGCGCGCGGCAGGGGCGTGTCCTCGGCGGCCGTCAGCGTGCCATCGCCGTCGAGACGCAGCGCCTCGGCCGAGACATCGGCGGCCGTCGCCCCGTCGAGGCGCGCCGCGACCTGCCATGTCCCGGCCAGCCCGTCGAGTGCCACCGTGAGCTCGCCCTCGGAGAGGCGTAGCGTCTCCGCCGCGCCGAGCGGGACGCGCGCCCTGTCGCCGTCCGGTCCCTGCAGCGTGCCCGAGACCGAAAGCGCGGCGAGCGCGGTGCCGTCGAGCGTCGCCTCGCCGGTGAGCGTCGCGCGCCCGGCGCCGCGCCCGTCGGCGGAGAGGCGGGACAGGTCCTTCAGCTCTGCACCGTAGGTCAGCCGGCTGCCGTCGCTGGCCGCGCTGCCCTCGGCATCGAGCGCGAGGGCCGGCGTGTCCAGGCCGAGGCGGCGGAGCGTGAGCCCGCCCTCGTCGCGCGTCGCGACGACGTCGAGCCTGCTGAGCCCGGCGAGCAGACGATCCGCCAGCGCCTCGCCCGTGGCGATGTCCCGGCCCTCGCCCGCAATCTCCAGGTCGAAGGCGCCGGAGAGCGGCGTGACGCGCCCGGCCACCTCGAGCTCCGCCGCGCCGCCGAGATCGCGCCCCGCGAGCGGGCCGAAGCGCGCGAGGCTCTCCGCCGCGAGCGCCGCGTCGACCTCGGCCTCGAAGCCCGCGGAGAGGCCCGAGAGCGCGACGTCGCCGGTCAGCGCGTAATCCGCGCCGGAAAGGTCCATGCCCTCGACCCGCAGGGGGCCGCCGCCCGTGTAGGCGAGCCGCAGCGTGCCGACCAGCTCGGGCCCCAGCGCCGCGGCGAGCGCCGCGTCGCGCAGTCCGAGCCCGTCGCCGTCGATGCGCAGATCGGCCGTGACGCGCCCCGGCGCCCCGTCCTCCGGCGGGCGGAGCGTCCCCTCAGCGGCAAGCGCCAGCTCGATCGCCGAAAGGTCCGGGCTCTCGAGTTCGCGCACGGCCAGTTCGCCCTGCCAGGCCTCGCCCGCCGCGGCGTCGTAGGAAAGCGACAGCTCGGCCCCGTCGATCCGCACCTCGTCGCCGCCCGCGGGCAGGGGCACCGGCCCGCCCGTCGGGGCGGCGATGTCGCCCGTGAGGCGCGCCGCCCGCGGCCAGCCGTCGGCGCCCAGCGTCACCGCCCCGTCGAGGCGCACGGCACGGGCGTCGAGGGTCAGGTCCTCGACCGCGAGCGCGCCGGCCGCCGTGCGCCGCGCGATCCCGCTCAGTTGCACGTCGGGACCGAAGAGGCCGCGCATCTCCGGCGCGAAGAGCGGCGTCATGTCTCCCGCAAGGTCGAGCGCCGCGCGCCAGTCGGCCCCCGTTTCCTCCGGACCGCGCAGGGAAATGCCGCCGGCAAGACGGTCCTCGCCGTCGCTGGCGAGGCCGATGTCGATGTCGAGCGTGGCGACCTCGCCCGCCCCTTCGGCTTCGAGGCGGAGGGCCGGTGCGCCGGGCACGCCGAGCGCCTGCGCCACGAGGCCGCCCGGCCCCTCGTCGAATCGGAAGTCGAGGTCGGCCGTCGCATCCGCCGGGTCGTAGCCGGCATCGAGCGCGATCACCCCGCGCCGCGCGTCGGTCCGTTCCGCCCGCAGCGCGAGCGAGAGCGCGCCGCCGCCGCGCTGCAGGCGCGCCGCGCCCTCGAGCGTGAGCGTCATCTCCTCGCCGAGGACCGATTCGCCGAGCGCGACCTCTCCTGCCTCGATCGCGCCGATCTGCACCGAAACCGGGAGGTCCGGCACCGTGAAGGGGCTTGCTTCGGGCGACGGCAGGTCCGCGCCCGCCTCGCCGGGATCGGGGCGGCGCGGCATCTCGATCCGCTCTGCCGCGAAGCGGTCCACGCTGACCCTGCGCTGCAGGAGTGCCGCGCGGTTCCAGTCGAGCTCGACCCCCTCGGCGGTGAACCAGACACCGCGCGCGTCCGAGATGGTCAGCCGCTCGACCGTCGCCCGGCTCGAGAGCGCGCCCTCGAAGCCCTCGATCCGCACGTCGCGCCCGGCGCCCGAGAGGGCATCCTGCAACAGCCGCGCAATCCGCCCCGGGTCGTCGTCCTGCGCTGCCGCCGGATCGGGCAGGCCGAGCGTCAGCAGGGCGAGGAAGATCGCGAGCGCCCGCATCAGAAGGCCTGCCCGATGCCGACGTAGAAGAAGATGTCCTCGCCGCTGGTGTCGCTGTCGGCCTGCGTCGCCACGTCGAGGCGGATGGGGCCGAAGCCCGTGTCGTAGCGCACCCCGACCCCGGCCCCGGCGTGCGAGGGGCTGTCGGCGTCGGGGAAGGCGTCGCGCCCGATGGTGCCGCGGTCGTAGAAACCGACGAGGCTGATGCGGTCCGTGACCCGCGCGCGCACCTCTGCCGAAAGCCCGACGAAGGATCGCCCGCCCGAGATGCCGTCGAGCGCCGGCACGTCGATGCCGAGCGACTGGTAGTCCTGGCCGCGCACCGTGCCACCGCCGCCCGAGAAGAAGAGATCCTCCGCCGCCGCCTCGCGCAGGTCCGGCCCGAGCACCGAGCCGAGTTGCAGCCGTCCGGCCAGCACGATGCGGTCGTCGAAGCCGACCGCCCGGTAGGCGCGCGCATCCGCGGTCAGGCGCAGGCCGGAGGCGCCGTCGTCCAGCGCGGCGAAGGGCAGGGCGGTCCCGCCGAGGTAATAGCCCGCGGTCGGATCGACCGGATCGTCGCGGCGGTCATAGGTCGCGTCCACCGGCAGGATGACCTGCGTGTGTCCCTCGGTGCCGAAGACGGTCTCGCTTTCCTCGTAGCGCAGGCCGGCGCCGGCGAAGACGTCGAGCCGCTCGCTCACAACGCGGTCGAAGCCGACGACGGCCTCCGCCGAATCGCTGTCGAAGTTCGGCTCCCCAAGGCTCTCGAACTCGAGATGGGCGCGCAGGTCGGTGTCCGAGTCGATGGTCGCCGGGCGGCGGAACTCCGTGCGCAGGCGGTAGTCCAGCCCCTCGGCGCCGCCGTCGATGCCCGAGACGTCGCCCGCGATGCGCAGACGTTCCGCGCCGCCCAGAAGGTTGCGGTGAAGCCAGTAGGCGGAGAGCGCCGCGCCTTCCACGGAGCTTACCTCCGCGCCGAAGCCGAAGCGGCGCTGCGGCGCCTCCTGGACGGTGGCCGCGATGTCGAGCGTGCCGTCCTCGCCCGGCGTCTCGGCCTCCCTGAGCGCGACGGCGGAAAAGGCCTCCGTCCTGCGCAGCCGCTGCGTGGCGCGCTCGACCTCCCCGGGTTCGAAGACCGCGCCCTCGGGCAGGCCGGCGATGGCGCGGATGCGGGACGTGCGCACGTCAGAGTTGCCGGTCACCTGCAGCGTCCCGAACCGCAGCCGCGGCCCCGGCGCGACATCGAGCGTCACGTCGAGACGGCGCTCCGAATGCCGCGCGACGATCCGCTCGCGGGCGATCCGGGCCTTGGCGTGGCCGATCGCGCGCCAGTCGGTGATCGCGCCGTCGATCGCGGCCTGAATGCGCTCGGTCCGCGCGGCGCGGCCGCTGCGGAACGCCTCGGGCGGCGCGGTGCCGGCCGCGAGAGGCCCGATATCGGCGCGGCCGAAGCTGAAGCGTTGCGCGGCGCGCACGCGGTAGACCACCGTCTCGACCGCCTCCGGCGCGGCGACGGGCGAGAGTTCGGCGGCCTCCGCCCCGTCCACCTCGATGGAGACGCTCGCGCCGAAGAAGCCGGCGTCGTAGAGAACGGTCAGGATGCGCTGGTAATCGGCCTGCGCGGCGGCGACGAGGTCCTGCGCGCCGGGGTCGTCCGTGCGCATGATCTCTCGGGTGAGGAGTGCCGCGCGCAGATCGTCGCGCAGGCCCTCTCCCGCGCCCTCCACGTCGAGGCGGATGTCTGCCGCCGACAGCGCCGTGGCGCCGAGCAGGGCGAGGCCGGTCGTGAGCGGTGCGAGACGGGAACGAATGCGCAAGGTTACTCCCGAAGGATCACGGGCCAGAGCATGGGGCATTCCGCGCGTCCGGGCAACACGGCGAGCGGAGCGTCGGCCGGACCGCGCTCACGCGACACGCGAGACGGCGTGGTCCGCCAGCGCGCCCAGAAGATCGCGCAGCTCGTGCGCCGGCTGGTCGGTGAGCGCGTCGCGTGCGCGCGCCGCCCAGTCCAGCGCCTCCGCCCGCGTCGCGGCGAGCGCGCCGTGGTTTTCCATCAATGCGCGTGCATGCTCCAGGTCGCCGCCGCGCTGATCGCCCTTCTCGATGGTGCGCACCCAGAAGGCGCGCTCCTCGGCATCGGCGGCGGCGACAGCCTTGATGATCGGCAGCGTCAGCTTGCGCTCGCGGAAGTCGTCGCCGACGTTCTTGCCGATGGCGCCCGCATCGCCCTGCCAGTCGAGCAGGTCGTCGGCGATCTGGAACGCGATGCCGAGCGCGTCGCCGTAGGCGTGGAGCGCGCGCTGCGCGGCCGTATCGGCGCCCGAGATCACCGCGCCCGCCTCCGTCGCCGCCGAGAAGAGCGCCGCGGTCTTGCCGCGCACCACCTGCAGATAGGTGTCTTCGGTCGTGGCGAGATTGCGCGCGGTCTGAAGCTGCAGCACCTCGCCCTCCGCGATCGTCGCCGCCGCGTCGGCGAGGATGTCGAGCACGCGCAGCGACCCGGTCTCGACCATGAGCTGGAAGGCCCGCGCGAAGAGGTAATCGCCCACCAGCACGCTGGACTTGTTGTCCCAGAGCAGGTTCGCCGTCGGCCGCCCGCGGCGCTGGCCGCTCTCGTCCACCACGTCGTCGTGCAGGAGCGTGGCGGTATGGATGAACTCCACCGTCGTGGCGAGGAGGACGTGGTGCCCGCCCTCGTAGCCGAAGAGCCGGGCGGCCGCGAGCGTCAGCATCGGGCGGATCCGCTTGCCCCCGGCCTCCACCAGATGCGCCGTCACCTCGGGGATGCGGGGGGCATGCTTCGACGCCATGCGCTCCCGGATCAGCGTGTCGACACGGCCGAGATCGTCGGCGAGGCAGGCCGCGAGGCGGTCCTGCGGTTTCTGCGCGCTCTGGTCCAGACTCATCGCTCCCTCGACGGCGGGACTCGACAGCGCCCGCTCTTCCGGCCTAACTCCCGCCCATGAAAGAGCTGCTGCGGACCAACGATATCGCGCTGATCGCCTATGTGCAGGCGCTCCTCCGGTCGGAGGATATAGATGTCTTCGAGTTCGACGTAAATATGAGCGTTCTCGAAGGGTCCATCGGCATTTTGCCGCGGCGCCTGATGGTGCGCACCGCCGATCATTTCCGCGCCGCCGCGATCCTGCGCGAGCACGAGGTGTCGCTGCCGGGCGAGGGGTGATGGAGACCACCGAGGACGCGTTCCTCGGCGGGCGGCTGACGGTCGAACAGCCCGCGCGCGGGTACCGGGCGGGGATCGACCCGGTGCTCCTGGCCGCCGCCGTGCCGGCCCGGCCGGGGCAGAGCGTGCTGGAACTCGGCTGTGGCGCAGGTGTGGCGTCGCTGGCGCTGGGCGCCCGCGTGCCGGGGCTCGCGCAGGCCGCGCTGGAGCTGCAGCCGGAGATGGCGGCGCTCGCACGGGCGAACGCCTTGCGCAACGATCTTGCGCTCGAGGTGGTCGAGGGGGATGTCGCCGCGATGCCCGGGCCGCTCAAGGCGCGCCGCTTCGATCACGTCATGCTGAACCCGCCGTGGTTTTCCCGCGAGGCCTCCGTCCCGGCCGCGGACCCGGGGCGCGAGACGGGGCTTGGCGAGCGCGCGCCGCTCGCGGCGTGGCTCTCGGCGGCGGCGAAGCGGCTGGCGCCGCGGGGCAGGCTGACGCTGATTCACCGCGCCGAACGCCTGCCCGACATCCTTGCAGGCCTGCCCGCCTCCGTCGGCGGGGTCGAGGTGCTGCCGCTCTGGCCGCGGGCGGGCCGGGCGGCGCGGCTGATCGTCGCGCGCGCCCGGGCCGGCGGGCGTGCGCCGTTCCGCCTGCACGCGGGCGCCGTGCTGCACGACGGGGCCGCGCACCCCGGTGATCGCGAGAATTTCAGCGACCGCCTGCGCGCCGTGCTGCGCGAGGGCGCGGCGCTCGACTTCCCGGCATGACGTTGCCGCGCGAGCGCGCTGTCGCGCCTGCGGCGTGACAGGCGCCATGCTTTGTGATGCACTGGAGGGGCTTGAAAGAGGAGGACACGATGAGCCTGAGCGCCCATGTGGAAGAGCTGAAGAGACGGCACAAGGTCCTGTCCGAAGAGGTGGAGGCAGCGCAGCGCGCCCCCGGCACCGCAGACGAGCGAATCGCCGAACTCAAGAAGCAGAAGCTCAAGCTCAAGGAGGAGATCCAGCGCCTGAGCGATCGGATCGCCTGAGCGGCGCCGGCCCCCGCGGGGGCCGGGCCAGAGCATCGGCCGGGCGGCGGGCTCAGACGACGAACTGCCCGCCGTTCGCGCTGATCGTCGAGCCGGTGACGAAGCTCGACTCGTCCGCGGCGAGGAAGGCGACGCAGCGCGCGATTTCCTCCGGCTCGCCGAGGCGGCCGACGGGGATCTGGCCGATGATCGCCTCGCGCACCTTCTCGGGCACGCTCATCACCATGTCGGTCCCGATGTAGCCGGGGCAGACGGCGTTCGCCGTGATGCCGAAGCGCGCGCCTTCCTGCGCGAGGCTCTTGACGATGCCGAGGTCGCCCGCCTTCGTGGCGGCGTAGTTCACCTGACCGAACTGTCCCTTCTGGCCGTTGATCGAGGAGATCACGATCACGCGGCCGAACTTGCGCTCGCGCATGCCGGGCCAGACGGGATGGATCGTGTTGAAGACACCGGTGAGATTGGTGTCGATCACCTCGCGCCACTGCTCGGGCGTCATCTTGTGGAAGGGGGCGTCACGGGTGATGCCGGCGTTGGCCACCACCACGTCGATCGGGCCGAGCTCCGCCTCGACCTTTTCGATGCCCGCCTTCGAGGCGTCGTAGTCGGCGGCATTCCACTTGTAGGTCTTGATGCCGGTGGCCTCGGTGAAGGCCTGCGCCTTCTCGTCGTTGCCCGCGTAGGTGGCGGCGACCTCGTAGCCGTCAGCCTTCAGCTGTTTCGAGATCGCCTCTCCGATCCCGCGGGTGCCGCCGGTGACGAGCGCAACTCTTGCCATGTCTGTCCTCCAGTCTGAATATGCGCGTTGAAAGATTGCGTAGCCGCTGCGGGCATCGGGCGCAACATTGTTGCGCAAGCGAATCCCGGGCGGCGGGCCAGAAAAAAGGGGCGCCGGGGCGCCCCTTCATGTGGCCTGCGCCGCCGGGCCTCAGGGACGCTCCACGCACATGGCCACGCCCATGCCGCCGCCGATGCAGAGCGTCGCGATGCCGCGCTTTGCGCCGCGGCGCTTCAGTTCGAAGAGCAGCGTGTTGAGAATCCGCGCGCCGGAGGCGCCGATCGGGTGGCCGATGGCGATGGCGCCGCCGTTGACGTTCACGATCTCCGGGTCCCAGCCCATGTCCTTGTTGACCGCGCAGGCCTGCGCGGCGAAGGCCTCGTTCGCCTCCACGAGGTCGAGGTCGCCGGGAGCCCAGCCCGCCTTCTCGAGGGCCTTGCGGCTGGCGTGCACGGGGCCCATGCCCATGATCGAGGGGTCGAGCCCGGCGGTGGCATAGGACACGATCCGCGCGAGCGGCTCGATGCCGCGGCGCTCGGCCGCGTCGGCGGTCATCAGCAGGACGCCGGCGGCGCCGTCGTTGATGCCGGAGGCATTGGCGGCGGTGACGCTGCCGTCCTTGGCGAAGGCCGGGCGCAGCTTCTGCATGTTCTCGATGGTGGCGCCGTGACGGATGTACTCGTCATGCTCCACGACGGTTTCACCCTTGCGGCTCTTGACCGTGACCGGCACGATCTCGTCCTCGAAGCGCCCCTCCGCCTGGGCGGCCTCCGCCTTGTGCTGGCTGGCGAGCGCGAACGCGTCCTGCTGTTCGCGGCTGATCTGCCACTTCTCGGCGACGTTCTCGGCGGTCTGGCCCATGTGGTAGCCGTTGAAGGCGTCCCAGAGGCCGTCGCGGATCATCGTGTCGACATAGGTGACATCGCCCATCTTGTGGCCGGCGCGCAGATGTGCGGCGTGGGGCGCGAGGGTCATGTTCTCCTGTCCGCCGGCGCAGACGATCTCGGCGTCGCCGAGCTGCACCTGCTGGGCGCCGAGCGCGACCGCGCGCAGGCCGGACCCGCAGACCTGGTTGATGCCCCAGGCCGCGGATTCGATGGGGAGCCCGGCGTTGACATGCGCCTGCCGGGCCGGGTTCATGCCCTGCGCGGCGGTGAGAATCTGCCCCATGATGGTTTCGCTGACCTCGGCCTTCTCGATGCCGGCGCGCGCGACGAGTTCTTCGAGAACGGTCCTGCCGAGATCATGCGCGGGCACGGTGGAAAAGGCACCGCTGAAGCTGCCCACCGGGGTGCGGGCGGCCGAGGCGATTACGACGTTGGTCATGCTGGTCCTCCAGACTGGGCGCACGGTGCCGGTGCGGGCACCGCTGTCTCCTGCGTCAATACTGCATCCGCGGCGTTGCGGCAACGCGCGAGGCGTGCCGCGCAAGCGGCTTTCAAGCCGCTTGGCGCAAGGCGCTTGCAAGCGCCTTGCGCGGCGCTTCCCCGCGCCCCCCGGCCTAGCCGGTCCTGCGGGCGCGGGGGGCCCAGGGCGGGCGCGTCGTCGCGGCGGCGATGTGGTGGCCCTGCAGGCAATCCACCCCGAGCGCGCGGAGCGTCTCCGCCTCGGCCGGGCGCTCGACCTGCTGCGCGACGGTGAGCATGTCGAACTGCCGCGCGATGGCGACGATGGCTCCGGTCAGCACCTGATTGTCGGCGTCGGCGTCCACGCCGCGCACGAACTGTCCGTCGATCTTGAGCACGTCGAAGGTGAAGTGCTTGAAATGCCGGAGCGCCGTGGCGCCGGCACCGAAGTTGTCGAGTGCGAAGGCGACGCCGCGGCGCTGCTGATCGGCCATGAAGCTCGCCACGATCTCGGGCATGAGCATGGCGGACTGCTCGGTGATCTCGAGGATCAGCCGCTCGCCGAGGCGCGCGTCGCGGCGCAGCGCGCGGTCGAGCGTCGTGCGCCAGCGCGGAAAGCCGATCGAGCGTGCCGACATGTTCACCGCGAGCCGCAACCCGGGGGCGCGCGCCAGCGCCGCGAGCCCCTTTTGCAGCGCGAGGCAATCGATCAGGCGGCCGGTCTCCGTCTCCTCGATGGCGTGGATGAAATCGCGGGCGGGGATGATTCGCCCGGTCTCGTCCAGCACGCGGGCGAGCCCCTCCCAGAACGCGGTGCGTTCCGGCTCGCCGGCGACGGCGATCGGCTGAAAGGCGAGCAGAACCTGTCCGTGGTGGACGGCTTCCTCCACCATGCGGAGCGTCGCGCTGTCGCGCGCGGCGACCGCGCGGTCGAGCGGGCTGTCGGCCATCCGGCCGGGATCGTGCAGGGTCATCCGCGCCTCCCTCGCTGTCGCGGCCAGCCTGCGCCGATCCGGGCTAAGAGGCGGTTAAGCGGACCACGCCTTGACGGCGCGTGCGGGGCGTGTATACGGCGCGCTCCATTGGTGTTGGCGGCCCCCGCGAGGGGATGCCTGTCGGCCGCGCGTCCGCCCGTGGGCGCCGGCAAAGGACAACGCCCTTCCATCGCCGCACCGTCCGTCCCGGGCGGCCCGGCGCCACAGGTGGCCCGACGACGCCCGCGAGGGCGGAGGCGGGCCCCGGCAGCGAAGGAGATCAGACGGTGACCAAACGCACCTCTGCCAAGTACAAGATCGACCGCCGCATGGGCGAGAACATCTGGGGCCGCGCCAAGAGCCCCGTGAACCGCCGCGAGTACGGCCCCGGCCAGCACGGCCAGCGCCGCAAGGGCAAGATGTCCGACTTCGGCCTGCAGCTGCGCGCCAAGCAGAAGCTCAAGGGCTACTACGGCGACATCACCGAGAAGCAGTTCCGCCGCATCTACCGCGAGGCCGAGCGCCGCCGCGGCGACACCGGCGAGCTTCTCATCGGCCTGCTGGAGTGCCGGCTCGACGCCGTGGTCTACCGCGCCAAGTTCGTGCCCACGATCTTCGCCGCGCGCCAGTTCGTGAACCACGGTCACGTGCTCGTGAACGGCAAGCGCGTCAACATCCCCTCCTTCCGCGTGCGCGAGGGCGACGTGATCGAGGTGCGCGAGAAGTCGAAGCAGATGACCGCGCTGCTCGAGGCCATCCAGTCGCCCGAGCGCGACGTGCCCGACTACATCGAGGCGGATCACTCCAAGATGACCGCGCGCTTCGTGCGCACGCCGGGGCTTTCGGACGTGCCCTATCCGGTCGTCATGGAACCGAACCTCGTCATCGAGTTCTACGCGCAGAACTGATCGGGGCTGCGCTCCGGGCTCATCCGGCGGCGGGGGTGGTCCCGCCGCCTTTCGCGTGGCGCCCCGTCGCGTCGGCGCCCTCTGGCCGCGCGCCGGCGCCGGCGCTATGACGGGCGAGACAGGGGAGAGGCCCATGACGCAGCCCATCCAGCCGCGCGCCGGCATTCTCGAGATCGCGCCCTACCAGGGCGGCGCCTCCGCCGCCGCGGGCGTGGCCGCGCCGGTCAAGCTCAGCTCGAACGAGAACCCCCATGGCCCGCCGCCCGCCGCGGTGGAGGCCGTGCGGGCCGCCGCCGCCGGGCTGCACCGCTATCCGCCCACCGACCACGCCGCCCTGCGCGCCGCGATCGGCGCCGCGCATGGCGTGGACCCGGCCCGCGTGGTCTGCGGGGTGGGCAGCGACGAGATCATCGCCTTCCTCTGCCAGGCCTACGCCGGCCCGGGGGCGGAGGTGATCCATACCGAGCACGGCTTCTCCATGTACCGCATCAGCGCCCTGGCGAGCGGGGCGACGCCCGTCGAGGTGCCCGAGCGTGCGCGCACCACGGATGTCGACGCGATCCTCGCCGCGGCGACCGAGCGCACGCGCCTCGTCTTCATCGCCAATCCGAACAACCCCACGGGCACCATGATCCCGCAGGCCGAGGTCACGCGCCTCGCCGAGGAGCTGCCCGAGCAGGCGCTTCTCGTGCTCGACGGCGCCTATGCCGAATACGTCGAGGGGTTCGACGGCGGGGCTGCGCTGGTGGAGGCGCGCGCGAACGTCGTGATGACGCGCACCTTCTCCAAGATCTACGGGCTGGGCGGGCTGCGCGTCGGCTGGGGCTACGGCCCCGATCACGTGGCCGACGTGCTGAACCGCGTGCGCGGGCCCTTCAACCTCTCGACGCCGGCGCTCGCCGCGGCGGAGGCGGCGGTGGCCGACACCGCCTTCGTCGAGCGCTGCCGGCGCGACAACGCCCGCCTGCGCAGGCTTCTGGCCGAGGGGCTCGCGGCGCAGGGCGTGCCCTCGGACCCGAGCCACGCCAACTTCGTGCTCGCCCGCTTCGCCGACGCCGAGGAGGCGCGCGCCTGCGACGCCTTCCTGAAGTCCGAGGGGCTGATCGTGCGCCCGGTCGCCGGGTACAACCTGCCGGAGTGCCTGCGCATCTCCGTCGGAGACGAGAGCGCCTGCCGCCGGGTGGTTCACGCCGTGGGCCGCTTCAAGTCAGAGGCGGCATGAGCGCCGCGCCTCCCTACGATCG